>JBKBOF010000042.1:0-21249 GCA_046294955.1 Paracoccaceae bacterium | reverse complement strand
GGGGGGGCGCGCGGCACGCATGGGCGCGTAGGGACATGTTTCTGCCCGTTTTGCGCTGGTTCTAGGTGTGCCCTGGCTGGGTGCAGATCACCGGCTTGCGAAACTGCCGCCATACGTCCAGTCTGACGGTATGACAGGCGGATTTTTGGGCTTTCTGGGCGGCATCGGGCTTTTCCTGTTCGGGATGGAGACAATGACGGTCGCCTTGCGTCAGCTTGCCGGGGAACGGCTACGGCTTTGGCTGCTGCGTATGACTTCGACCCCGCTGCGGGGGGTGCTGACCGGGGCGGGGATTACCGGCATCGTGCAGTCTTCGACCGCTGTCACGGTGATGACCATCGGCTTTGTGGGCGCGGGCCTGATCGGATTTGCGCAATCCTTGGGCGTGATCTATGGCGCCAATATCGGCACGACCATGACCGGCTGGATCGTGATGCTGGTCGGCGTCAAGCTGAAGCTGGGTGTGGTGGCGCTGCCGGGCCTTTTCATTGCGTCGTTGGCGGGAATTTTCGGGGACGGACGGGTGGCCCGATTGGGCCGCATGGTGGCGGGCCTGTCGTTGATGTTCATTGGACTTGATCTGATGCAATCCGCGACAGACGGGATCGAGGGATTGCTGTCCCCCGACGGTTTGCCCGGCGACAGTTGGCCGGGTCGGATCGTCCTCGTGGCCATCGGCTTTGCGCTGGTTGCGGTGATCCAAAGTTCCTCGGCGGGGGTGGCACTGGCAATTGTGCTTTTGGGGTCGGGGGCGATCAGTTTCGCGCAGGCGGCGTCCATGCTGATCGGGATGAACCTTGGGTCCACTCTGACGGGTCTTCTGGCCAGTATCGGAGGCAGTCGCGAGATGCTGCGGTCGGCAATGGCCAATCTGCTGTTCAACCTTGGCACGGCGGCACTGGCCTTTCCTTTGCTGGATCTGGTGTTGCCCCTGCTGGAATCCGTTGATGAGGGCACCCGCCACCAGACGGCACTTGTCCTGTTCCACACCGGGTTCAACATTGTGGGAACAGCGGTTTTCCTGCCGTTGACCCTGCCTTTTGCGGCGCTTGTCACCCGGTTGGTGCCGGACCGGCCGGTGACCTTGGCCGCGGCGCTTGATCCGCGCCTGTTATCCGATCCCGGCACGGCGTTGGATGCCGCGGCCCGGACCGCAGGTGCAATTGCCGAAGAGATCGGACGGTCCTTGCAGGCGGCGCTTGCGGTGAAGCCCCATCGAGACCTGCGCCCGATTGCGGCGTTGCCGTCACGGGTCGATCCCGCACGCGCCAGACTGGAGTCCTGGCTGGCGCAGATCCAGCTTGCACAGGATCAAAAGACGCAGATCGCCCGGATGACCGCTTTGATGCATCTGTTGGATCATTTGACGCGCCTGACGGAGCGGGCGCGCGAATTGAACCGCATTGCCCATCTGGCCGACAAACCGCGTCTTGCGCGTCCGGCGCGCACCCTGGCAGCGTCCTTGATAGCGCGCCGGTCCCCCGATCAGGCAGCGCGGATGGTCACGTTGATCCAGTCCTTTGCGCAGCGCTATCGGCACGGCACGCTTCTGCGCGAACATGCCGGGATGATCGAGCCACCGGATGTGTTTCGCGAAACCGACGCGCTGCGCTGGTTGTCACGCGTGGCCGATCATGCCGAACGCATTGCCTTTTACGGGGCTATGGCAAAGGGTCCACAGCCTGATACCGCTTTGGCGCCGGCTTGACCCGGCGGGCGTCTTGCCCGTTTGCGATCGGGCCCATCTGCGATCAGGCCCGGAGCGCCTTGGCTTCGGCAGCAAGTCGGGTAATGGTTGCCCAGTCGCCCGTCGCCATGGCTTCTTTCGGCGCAACCCAACTGCCGCCGACACACAAAATGTTCTTCAACCCAAGGTAATCATGCGCGTTCTTCAGGCTGATGCCGCCTGTAGGGCAAAAGCTGACTTGCGGAAGGGGTGAACCGATGGATCTGAGAAAGGCAGCCCCGCCCGATTGTTCGGCAGGAAAGAATTTCTGCACCGTATAGCCCAATTCCAGCAGCGCCATGACCTCGGACGCGGTGACAGCACCCGGCAGAAGCGGCAGGTCATATTCGGCGCAGGCATCGAGCAGACGCGGGGTGGATCCTGGCGATACGCCAAAGGTGGCCCCCGCCGCCTTGACGGCCTTGACGTCAGCAGGCGTCAGCAATGTGCCCGCACCGACAACGCCACCCGGCACCTGCGACATGGCGCGGATCGCGTCCAGCGCACAAGGTGTGCGCAAGGTCACTTCAAGTGCCGGCAGGCCACCGGCCACAAGGGCCTCGGCCAAAGGTCGGGCATGGGCCAGATCGTCTATCACCAGCACCGGGACGACGGGCGCGAGACGGCAGACCGCCAGCGCACGGGCGGATTGTTCGGTGGGTGTCATGGGCATGGTCCTTTGGCGGCACGGCGGCGGAGGGTTCGGGAGCCTCCGGCGGGGATATTTCAGAACAGATGAAGCGGCATGAATTTTGCGTGAGGCTTAGATGACGACCCCCGCGCCGGTATCCGACGTACCGACAGACTGTCGGAACACGTTGAACAATTCGCGCCCGATGCCGTGGCTATTGGCAGAAAGATCGGCAGTGACTGTCGGGCGGCTGTCAAAATCCGCGGCCAGAACGCTCAGCGTGCCGGCGACCGCATCCAACCGAATGATATCGCCGTCGCGCAGGCGGGCGAGGGGACCACCCTTGGCTGCTTCGGGCGAGACGTGGATGGCGGCGGGCACTTTGCCGGATGCACCCGACATGCGCCCATCGGTGACCAGAGCGACCTTGAGGCCGCGATCCTGCAATACCGAAAGCGTTGGCGTCAGCGAGTGGAGTTCCGGCATGCCATTGGCACTTGGCCCCTGAAACCGGACGACAACCACGGTATCCGACGTGAACTCGCCAGCCTTGAAGGCGGCCTTCACGGCGTCCTGTGTCTGGAAGATCCGGGCGGGGGCTTCGATGATGTGCCGCTCGGGGGCCACGGCTGACACCTTGATCACACCACGCCCAAGATTGCCGCTGAGCTGTTTCAATCCGCCTGACGTTGCAAACGGGTTGGACGCTGGACGCACGATCTTTTCGTTCAGTGTCTCGCGCGGGCCGTCCTGCCAGCCAAGTTTGCCATCGCGCAAGGTGGGTTCCTGACGATAGGCCGACAGACTGTCGCCGGCGATGGTCTTGGCGTCGTCGTGCAACAACCCTGCGTCCAGAAGTTGGTTGATCAGGAATTGCAGACCACCCGCCGCGTGGAAGTGGTTCACATCGGCCAGCCCGTTGGGATAGACCTTGGCCATCAGCGGCACGGCTTCGGAAATATCGGCAAAGTCCTGCAGATCAAGGATCACGCCGGAGGCGCGCGCCATCGCGGGCAGGTGCAGTACCAGATTGGTCGAGCCCCCGGTGGCCATCAACCCGACAAGACCGTTCACATAGGAGCGCTCGTCCAGAATGTCGCCTGCAGGGCGGAAATCATTGCCCAAAGCGGTGATCTGGGCCGCGCGCTCCACGGCGGCGGACGTCAGCGCCGCGCGCAACGGTGTGCCGGGATTGATGAAGCTGGAGCCAGGCAGGTGCAGGCCCATGAATTCCATCAGCATCTGGTTGGTGTTGGCGGTGCCATAGAAGGTGCAGGTGCCGGGGCCATGATAGCTGGCCATTTCGGCTGCCATCAGGTCTTCGCGGCTGGCTTTGCCTTCGGCATAGGCGTTGCGGACGGCGGATTTCTGATCGTTCGGGATACCGCTGGTCATCGGACCTGCGGGCACGAACACGGCCGGAATATGGCCGAAGCTGGCGGCTGCGATGATCAGGCCGGGCACGATCTTGTCGCAGACGCCAAGATACAGCGCCGCGTCAAAGGTGTTGTGGCTGAGCGCGATACCGGCCGCCAAGGCGATCACATCGCGTGAAAACAGCGACAATTCCATCCCCGGTTGGCCTTGGGTCACGCCATCGCACATCGCGGGCACACCGCCAGCGACCTGAGCGGTGGCCCCTGCGGCGCGGGCGGCGGCGCGGATCAGATCAGGGTAGGTTTCAAACGGCTGATGCGCCGAGAGCATGTCATTATAGGCGCTGACGATGCCAATATTAGGCGCACGGGTGGTGGCGAGCGTCGTCTTGTCCACGTCCATCGCGGCGTAGGCATGGGCCTGATTGCCGCAGGTCAGATGGCTGCGGGCGGGGCCTGCCGCCGCTGCGGCGTTGATCTGGCGCAGGTAGTCGCTTCGGCGGTCATGGCTGCGCTCGCGGATACGGTCGGTTACGCGGGCGATGGTGGGGTGAAGCGTCATGGCGGACCTCGTCTCAACTTCCATTGCTGTTGGTTTAGCAAAGTTTGTTAGCGCTAACAACCCTTACGAAGCGAAATGGTGGCAAATCGACAGGGTGATCGTTCGCCAGAATCGGCTGCTCCCTTCAAAAGAGCCATGCGGCTTTGATATGACAATACCCCGCTTTTGACCGTTTTACTGCGCATTCTTGCCATAATTCCCGCGCAAATTGTCGTCTGTGAGGGGAAGAACTCCCCCGGAGGATGTGGTGATGAAAGCGCTTCTGTTCCCAATGATGGCCGTGGCAATGGGCCTGTCCGCCTGTGCAGGGGGGGCGCCTGCAACCCGGGCAGACAGTCAGTTGACCCTGTCGTTGCAAGGCACAGACCCGACCATCGCCACCGATGTCCGTCAGGTTCTGTCAGTGCAATACGATGTCGCGGATGTCCGGATTTCGGTGCCCGCCAAGTTGCGCGTGTCGGAAGCCAACATGTTCTACCCGGTGGCTGATATCGTCTGGCGCGGCGAGCCGGTGGGCAATCGCCACCTTCAGGTCAAGTCGATCTTTCAAGAGGCGATGGGACGTGGCACCGCCGCAATGACTTCGGGTCGCAAGGTGGTGGTCGATATTGAGGTGACACGCTTCCATTCGGTCACCGAAAAGACCCGCTACACCGTTGGGGGAACCCATTCGATGCATTTCAAATTGACGGTCACGGACGCCACGACTGGTCAGGTTCTGGACGGGCCGCGTGCCGTGATTGCCGACACCAAGGCTGCGGGCGGTTCGCGTGCGGTGGCCGAGGAACAGATGGGCCGCACCCAACGGGTTGTGGTGGTCGAACGTCTGGCCGAGGTGATCCGGCGGGAATTGTCGGCGCGGGTAAACGACCCATTGCTGGTCAGTCAGGCTTTGGCCCAGCATGATGTGCTGATGCGCTGACAGGCATTTCCCAAACGCCAAAGGTAAGATAAAGGGAGGGGCATGATGACCCCTCCCTTTGCGCATGACGCCCCCGACCAAACCACCGAAACCGCCGCGCGCACCATGCCTGTGGTGCGGCTGAAACCCAAGGCCGAGGCGCGGGCGATCCGCCATGGCTTTCCTTGGGTCTATGCCGACGAGTTGGTGACAGACCGGCGCACCCAAGGCCTGACGCCCGGAACGCTGGCGGTGCTTGAGGATAGCGAGCGGCGGCCTTTGGGTTTGGTGACGGTCAATCCGAAATCGAAGATCATCTGCCGCATGCTGGACCGCGATGTGGACGCAGTGATTGATCAGTCATGGTTTGCCGCACGGATCGCACGCGCCCTTGACCTGCGGGCGCGGCTGTTCGATGCGCCGTTTTACCGGCTGGTCCATGCCGAGGCCGATGGCCTGCCGGGCGTCGTGATCGACCGCTTTGGCGATGTGGCCGTGGTGCAGCCCAATGCGGCTTGGGCCGAGGCGCATCTTGACGCCTTGGTTGCGGCATTGCGTGCGGTGACGGGCGTGGCATCGGTGGTCAAGAACGGATCGGGCCGGTCGCGCAGTCTGGAAGGTCTGACCGAAGAGGTTGCGGTGATTGCCGGCACGGTGGACGGCCCGGTTACAGTGCCGATGAACGCGGCGCTTTATATGGCGGACCTTGTGGGGGGTCAAAAGACCGGCTTGTTCTATGATCAGCGCCCAAACCACGCCTTTGCCGCGCGTCTGGCCAAGGGGGCAAAGGTGCTGGACCTGTTCAGCCATGTTGGTGGCTTTGGTCTGGCCTGTCTTGCGGCGGGTGCCGACAGTGCGCTGGCGGTTGACGGATCGGCCCCGGCGCTGGCTCTTGCACAGCAGGGGGCCGTCGCGATGGGGGTTGAGGCGCGCTTTGCCAGCCGTCAGGGCGACGCGTTCGCGGTGCTGGAGGCTTTGGCTGCCGAAGGTGCGCGGTTTGACGTGGTGATCTGCGATCCGCCCGCGTTTGCCCCGGCCAAGCCCGCGCTGGAGGCAGGTCTGCGGGCTTATGAACGGGTGGCACGGCTGGCCGCGCCACTTGTCGCACCGGGGGGCTATCTTGTGCTGTGTTCCTGCTCGCATGCCGCCGATCTGGCGTCATTCCGCAATGCGTCGGGTCGTGGCATCGGGCGTGGTGGGCGGCGGGCGCAGTTGATCCATACAGGCTTTGCCGGACCGGATCACCCGATGCTGCCGCAACTGGCCGAGTCGGGCTATCTGAAAGCGTTGTTCTTCCGGCTGGATGGATGAAAGCGGTTCTTGACGCCTGCGTGCTGTATCCCACGGTGTTGCGCGAAATCCTGATGGGATGTGCGGCGGCCGGGTTGTTCACTCCGCTGTTTTCCGACCGGATTTTGCGGGAATGGACCCGCGCGACCGCCAAGCTTGGCCCCGTGCAACAGGCATTTGCCGAAGGCGAGGCCGCACTGTTGCGTGCGACGTTTCCCAAGGCGGTGGTGCGTGATCAGCCGGGCATCGAGGCGCGGCTGATGCTGCCTGACCCGAACGACGTGCATGTGCTGGCGGTGGCTATAGCGGGCAGTGCCGACTGCATCGTCACCTTTAACGCGGCCGATTTCCCGCGCCATGTCCTTGCCGAAGAGGGGCTTGACAGGCGCGATCCGGACGGCTTTCTGTGGGGCTTGTGGTCGCATCACCCGACGGACGTAGGGCGGGTGGTGGCGCAGGTCCACGCAACCGCCTGCCGGTTGTCGGGCCAGGAATTACCCCTGAAATCAGTACTCAAGCGGGCAAAACTGAACCGACTTGCGAAGGCGCTGTCAGGCGCTTTGACCTGACAGACCGGGTCAATATCCGGTGGACACCTCTGCCCCGCTGCGCCCGTCGGTTGGCACTCCGGCACCTTGCGGTTGATCCGAACCGGCGGCTTCCTGCCCCAGCCACCAGACCAGACCCAAAAGCACGACAACGACCAGAACCGCCATGCCGATCAGGGGGCCACGATGGCGGCGCTGTTGCTTTTCGATGTTTGTCTGTGGGGCGGACATGCTTTTTCCTTTGGTCAGATCATAGGTATTCTTGAACAAACGACCCGGCTGGGGCAATGGTTCCCCGTTTTTTCCTCAGGATGGCTGCATCCAGCGCCGTTCTGCCGTTTCGATCGCGGCAATGCGCTCGTCGGTTTTAGGGTGACTCAGCAGCCATGCGGGCACGCCGGCACCCGCATTGTTGGTCAGCGCCTGCAACTTGCGGAACAGTGATTTTTGCGGGGTCGTGCCGATGCCTGCCTTGACCAGCAAGGCGCTGGCATAGGCGTCGGCTTCGAACTCGTCGCGGCGTGACATGCGGGCCATCAGGGCGGTTGAGATCAGGTTGGCGATCCAGATCCCCAGAAACGGGATAAAGCGGTTCAAAAGGGCCGACAACATGATGAACACGGCATTCTGTCCGGTGAAATCGATCATGCGCCGCCGTGTGTGGCCAAGGGCGACATGGCCCAATTCATGCGCGATCACCGAAGCCAGTTCTTCTGCCGTCACCTCGCCGCGCGCCTTGCGGTTCAGAAACCCACGCGTCAGGAAGATGCGACCGTCGGGGGCGGCCAGACCGTTGACGGCATCGATTTCAAACACGTTGACCTTGATGGCCGGAATGTCCAGCGCCGCCGCCATCCGGTCGGCAAGTCGCGTGATCGACGGGTCGGTCAACGGCTGGCTTTGCTCGTCCAGCATTTTCGACGTGCGCCATACCGAAAAACGCCACATCAACAGCGCATAGCCGATGGCCAGAAAGACGGGAAGGAACTTGATCATACCCGTGAATATGGGGCGACGGGCGCGAAAGGAAAAGGCTTACTCACCACGTTTTGCAAGCGTCCAAAGCCACCAGCCAAGGCCAGCTGCCACCGCACCTGCGGCCATGAAGCCAAGGATGGATCCGGCAAATTCGGTCGCGGCCTCCAGATTGTCGCCAAAGCTATAGCCAGCCCCGACATAGACCGCGACCCAGACGGCTTCGCCCAGCGCTCCGGCGATGGTAAAGGAGAGCCAGTCAAAGCGGGTGGCCCCAGTGACCAGATTTGCATACGGCCCCAGTGGGCTGACCAGCCAACGGCTGAGAAAAACCGCCAACGCCCCCTTGGCGGCAATGAAGGCGCGGGCGCGGGCAACCAGATGGGCTTTTGTGCCCGTCGCAACCCGGTCCAGCAAACCTGCCCCCCCTTTTCGAGCGGCCCAGTATCCGGTCTGGTCGCCGCCCACGGCACCCAGCAATGCCCCGCCCGCCACCTGCCACAGGTCCAGATCACCCGCAGCAGCAAAGCCGCCCGCCGCCAGCATCAGGATCGACGCCGGAACCGGAACCGCCAGACAAGACAAGAATGTGATCAGCGCCACCAGCCAAGGGCCGTAGGTCGGAACTGCGGACAGAATTGTATCGGTCACTTCGGCAGCGCCCCGTCCATAACCCTGCGGGCGATCAGAAGGGCTAGGGCATTTTCCACCTCTGATACGACCTCCGACACCAAAACACCCCGGTCAGCGGCGATCTGTTCAAGGGTGAGCGGCTTGCCCTTGATGGGGGGCGCAAGACCTGCGATTTCTTCGATCTCGCGCGGGGGCACACGCCAGCTTTTGCCGATATACCCCACGGTCATCCAGCCTTGCACTTGTTGGTTCTGATGCGCGGGGTTGGACCAATAAACCACCTGCACCACAAAGCGCCCCGCAAAGAACAGCGTGACCCCAAGCGCCAGCGCAAAGGCCAGCATCAGAAACGGATGGCGGCGCAGCAGGATCATCGGATTTCCCTTATCCCTTGGGTCAGACCTTGCAGTGTCATCGGCACCATGCGCCCAGAGAAGATCCCGCTGATCAGACGGGTCGATTGGGTGTGGTGCCAATGGGTTTCGGGCACCGGGTTGATCCACAGATGGTGCGGCCAGTGGGCGCAGGCACGTTCCAGCCAGACCTGCCCGGCTTCCGCGTTCCAATGTTCATTAGCCCCGCCGGGATGCAGGATTTCATAGGGCGACATCGCCGCGTCCCCGACAAAGATACAGCGATAATCGGAACCATAGCTGCGCAACACGTCCCATGTCGAGGTCTGCGCGTCCCAGCGGCGGACATTGTCACGCCAAACGCCTTCGTACAGGCAGTTGTGGAAATAGAACGGGACAAGATGCTTGAATTCGGATCGCGCCGCGCTGAACAATTCTTCCATCACACGGATATAAGGGTCCATGCTGCCGCCAACGTCGAAAAAGATCAGCACCTTGACCGCATTGCGACGTTCAGGCCGGGTTTGCACATCCAGAAAGCCAGTGTTGGCCGTGGCCCGGATGGTGCCGTCGAGGTCGAATTCCTGCGCTGCCCCGTCGCGGGCCCAGCGACGCAGCGCCCGCAGGGCGACCTTGATATTGCGCGTGCCCAGTTCCACGCGGTCATCCAGATTGCGGAATTCGCGCTTGTCCCAGACCTTGACCGCGCGCTGATGCCGCGACTTGTCCTGTCCGATCCTCACGCCTTCAGGGTTGTAGCCATAGGCGCCAAAGGGGCTGGTGCCGGCGGTGCCGATCCACTTGTTGCCCCCCTGATGGCGGCCTTTTTGGTCCTCCAACCGCTTTTTCAAGGTCTCCATCAGCGCGTCAAAGCCGCCAAGCGCCTGAATTTGGGCGCGTTCCTCGGCTGTCAGATGCTTTTCGGCCAGACGCGCCAGCCAGTCGGCGGGAAGGTCGATGGCGTCAAGCACCTGATCGGGGGTGATCTGTTCCAGACCCTTGAACGTCTCGGCAAAGGCGCGGTCAAAGCGGTCAATGTGGCGTTCATCTTTGACCATGGCGCTGCGGGCCAGATAGTAGAATGCTTCCGCATCATAGGTCGACAGACCTGCGGCCATGCCTTCCAGAAACGCCAGATATTCGCGCAGGCTGACCGGGACGCCGGTCTTTCGAAGGGTCTCGAAAAACGGCAGGAACATCGGATCACCCGTGCCGCGCGCGGCGCATCATGTCAGCGACCGCTCGATGAAGATGGTCAGGAACAGGCCAAGAAGCGCAAAGGCTATGGCAAAGCCTGCCGCGTATTGCGCGATGTCGAGCCCGTTGCCGCCGCGCTTTCGGGCGATACCTGCGCCCATTGCGGCCCCAAGGACCAAACCTGCCAGAACGATCATCCGCTACCCTTTGCCTTCTTGTGGCAGGGCCGGGGTTCGCTGTCGGCCTTACCCCCGCACGCCCTTGCGGGCCAGTGCCGAGATATCCGCCATCCGCGCCCGCACCTGCGCCTCAGAGCCGAACGCATAGCGCGCCCAGCCCAGACTGTCGAGACGCGCAGCCTGCGCTTCTTGGGTGCGGCCCATGGCATCAAGCGCTTCAGCCCGCATTGCCAGAAGCGACGCTAGCAGCGAGGCGTTCTGATGGCTGCGCGCCACCGGGATCGACCGGTCGGTGATCAAGATCACCTGATCAAAGCGACCCGACGACAGGGCAAAGGCACCCAGTTGCATATCGACATGGGCGGCATGGATCTGGCCACCGGGAAGACTGCGCCAGATATGGGCGGCTTGCGTGTAGGCGGCGACCGCGCCGGTCGCATCACGCCCGGTCAGAGCCCTGCCACGGGCAAACAGGCTGAAGGCCAGTCGGCCATCTGTCCAGCCTTGGGCGGAAGCGATCGACATCATCCTTTCGGCGGCAATGGCGCGTTGCGCGGCCGATCCACGCCCGCCAAAGGCAACCTCGGTTGCCGCGATCCAGTTTCGCGGGCTGATGGTCTGGGCGCGGCCGCCAATGCCCTGCCCGCCGGGATTCAGGCGCGCCAGAAGCGCCGGCAGCTTTTCCGCCACCTCGGCCTCGGTCATGCCAGACCGCAGGTCGGGCGCGTATTGCAAGCGCAAGATCAGCATGTCAAAGCCGGTCAGCACCGCATGGAAATTGTCATCATTGAACACTGAATCCGGCAATCGGAACAGATCGTTCAGCGGCCCCATCGCCTGCGCCAGTTCTTCGTGCAGGCAGTCGCGTACCTCTTGCGGGCTGGAATCGGATGGCGCGATCACCGCCACCCGGTCACGTTGGGTCAGCCGCGACCAATCCACCGTCGAGGATCCGCGTGCCCGGGTGTAGTCGCGCAGGCTGCTGACATTTGGCACCACAAAGCAGGCAGCCGACGGCACCGCACGTCGCAACGCGGCCTTTGGCTGAAAATCCACGGTGATCGAGGCCGGGCCCGTGGTCTGACGGATGTTCAATCCGGCTTCGGTCCGGAACCGTGCGATCAGACGAGTCAGTTCGGCGCGAGCCGACGGAGGCACATCCCCGGTCAGGGCCACGGTGATCGGACCTTCGAATCGCGTCAGCACCGGCAGCGAGCGGCCGCTTTCCATTCGGAATTGCAGATCAAGGAAATCGGCCGCGATTTCGACGTTGCCGCGCAGCACACCCACAGCCGGCCCGCCCGAAAACGAATACATCGTCGGCATGCGTTGGATGCTGGCGCGGTCCTCGCCGGAATTCTTTGTCACATCGGCCGCCGTGCCCGGAACGCAGGCCGCGAGGACAGATGGGATCATCAGGCAGGTGATCAGCTTGGAAAAGCGCATGAATGTGGCAGCTCGCTTGCAAAGGCGCACTCACAACAGGCGCCCCGGTTTCAGTCTTAGGCGGCAGTTCGGGAATACCCGACCGCCGCACCGCGGGTCATTCGGCAGGAACCCCCCAGTTCCTGCCCGTTTCAGGGCACAGCACGGGCCACGTTTTCAAGGCGCGCTGACCGTATCAACAGGCTGCCAATGTCCGCACCGGGGCGGGATGGTGTCAATCATTTGTCCATCGCAGATATGGACCGAGTCTACCCATGGCGACGTCTGCGGTCTGTGCCACTCCATCTACCCAGAGTCGGCCCCAACCGCACACGCGAAATTTCAGTATGTTTCAATCTGCATGCAGCGCGTGATGATGGCGCGGCGACGCGGCGGCCAAGCATGGACGGACGAGGGCGATTCGAGCCCGATCTAGCGATTTGCCCGTGACATGAAAGCCAGACGTTCGAACAGTTGCACATCCTGCTCGTTCTTCAGCAAGGCGCCGTGCAGACGGGGCAACGCGGATTTTCCGTCCCGGCGCAGATCCTCGGGCGTAAGGTCTTCGGCCAACAGCAACTTCAGCCAATCCAGCACCTCGGACGTCGAGGGTTTCTTCTTCAGTCCCGGCATGTCGCGGATTTCGTAAAATTGCGTCAACGCCGTGGTCAGAAGCGATTCCTTGATGCCGGGAAAATGCAGATGCACGATTGCGCGCAACGTGTCGATCTCGGGGAATCGGATGTAGTGAAAGAAACACCGCCGCAAAAACGCGTCGGGCAATTCCTTTTCATTGTTCGACGTGATGATCACCACCGGCCGATGCCGGGCGCGCACCGTTTCGCCTGTCTCGTAGACGTGAAATTCCATTCGGTCGAGTTCTTGCAACAGATCGTTCGGAAATTCGATATCGGCCTTGTCCACTTCGTCAATCAGCAGCACAACCCGCGCGGGTGCGGAGAAGGCCTGCCACAGCTTGCCCCGGCGGATGTAATTTGACACATCATGCACGCGTGCATCGCCCAACTGGCTGTCGCGCAACCGGCTGACAGCGTCGTATTCATAAAGACCCTGTTGCGCCTTTGTCGTTGATTTCACATGCCATTCAATCAAATCCATCCCCAGTGACGCCGCCACTTGCCGTGCCAGTTCGGTCTTGCCCGTGCCGGGTTCACCCTTGACCAGAAGCGGGCGTTGCAGGGTGACGGCGGCATTCACCGCCACGGTCAGATCTTTGGTCGCCACATAGCTGTCTGTCGATGTGAATGTCATGGGGTGTTTGGCCTTTGCTCTTTGCTGGGGTGCACGCTATCTGGGGCCACAAAATGTCGCAACGGCTAGTGACAAAGTCGGCGAAACCGTCTAGGTGCAGCGCCAACAGGAGTGCGCCATGACAGAAGCCAACCTGTCGGTGCGATCCGACAAAATGGAGAGTGCTGCGATGAAGTCAGAAATCTTCCTCCCGGATGACTATCGTCCCGCCGAGAGTGAGCCTTTCATGAATGACCGGCAGTTGGAATATTTCCGCCGCAAGCTGGTCACCTGGAAGCAGGAACTGATGGATCAAAGCGCGGAAACGCTTGGAAACCTGACGGAAAGCGGGCGCAACGTGCCCGATCTGGCCGACCGTGCCTCGGAAGAGACCGACCGCGCGCTTGAGTTGCGCACGCGCGATCGTCAGCGCAAGCTGATTTCCAAGATCGACGCCGCCTTGCGCCGGATCGACAATGGCGAATACGGCTATTGCGAGATGACGGGAGAACCGATCAGCCTGAAGCGGCTGGACGCCCGTCCCATTGCGACGATGACCCTGGAAGCGCAGGAAAAGCACGAGCGTCGGGAAAAGGTCCACCGCGAGGAGTAAACCGTTCCGACGGTTTTGCTTGGCGGGATGCACGCAAGCTGAAACACTGACGCCGGGCCTATGGGTCCGGCGTTTGCTTTGCCACGGGAAGGATTTCGACAGATGACCCTGATTGGCGAAAAGGTCACGGTGCTGGGGGCAGGGGTTGCGGGTCTGGCGGTGTCGCGCGCTTTGGCGATGCGGGGGGCGGCGGTCACGGTGCTGGAACAGGCCGATGCGGTCCGCGAAGTGGGGGCCGGTTTGCAGATCAGCCCGAACGGGGCAGCGGTGCTGCGGGCGTTGGGTCTGGGCGACGCGCTGCAGGCGGTGTCGATGCGTGCAAAGGCGGTCGAGTTGCGCGACGGGCTGACGGGAGATCTGGTTACCCGGCTCGATATTGCCGGCACGCGCCCTCAGGACGGCTACCACTTTGTGCACCGGGCCGATCTGATCGCGCTGTTGCTGGAGGGTGCCCGCGCGGCCGGGGTCGAGATAAAGCTGCTGCACAAGATTGCGGCAGTGGACCTGTCCGGGGCACGCCCGGTGTGGCGCGATGCGCAAGGGGCCTCTGGCGATGCTGCGCTGCTGATCGGGGCAGATGGGCTTCATTCCACGGTGCGTGCGGCCCTGAGCGGCGCAGTTGCACCGTTTTTTACGCATCAGGTGGCGTGGCGGGCGCTGATACCCGAAACGCCGGGTGTTCCGGATGTGGCCGAGATCCATATGGGGCCCGGTCGTCATCTGGTCAGCTATCCGCTGCGGGGCGGCACCTTGCGCAACATCGTGGCGGTCGAGGAACGCCGTCGCTGGGTCGAGGAAGGCTGGACCATGCGCGACGATACGATGGAAATGCAACTGGCCTTCGCCGGGTTTTCGCCGCGCGTGCGGGGCTGGCTGGACCGGGTCGAGGATGTCTGGCTTTGGGGTCTGTTCCGCCACCCGGTCGCCGAACGCTGGTATTCGGTGCAAGAGCAGGGGGCAGCGGCCATTCTGGGCGATGCAGCGCACCCGACGCTGCCGTTTCTGGCCCAGGGCGCGTGCATGGCGCTGGAGGATGCGTGGGTGCTGGCGGAAAGTCTGGCCAACTTTGATACCCGTCCCGCCGCCTTGGCCGCCTATCAGACCGCCCGCGCCCCGCGCTGCACCCGCATCGTGGCCGCAGCCGATGCAAATGCGCGCGCCTATCACCTGTCAGGCCCGCTGCGGGGTCTTGCGCATCTGGGGTTGAAGATCGGGTCGGCTATAGCGCCAAGTGCCGCGCTGAAACGGTTTGACTGGCTTTACACGCATGACGTGACCAAGAGCCAGGCCGGAGTGCCTTAGCCCAGCGTCGCCCGGATGGCGTCCTGCGTGACCGAAATGATCGTGTCGGCCTCGGCCTGCGTCAGACACAGCGGCGGGGCAAAGCCAAGGATGTCGCCCTCGGGCATGGCGCGGGCGATCACCCCGCGCTCCAGCATGGCGGCGGCAACCCGCGGCCCGACCTTTTGATCAGCCTCGAAAAACCGGCGATCCGGGCGGTCTGCAACCAGCTCTACAGCCGCCAGCATGCCCTCGCCCCGCACATCGCCCACCTGCGCGTGTGACGACAGCGCTGCGCATAGGCCGTCACGCAGATAAGCCCCGGTGCTGCGGGCGTTTTCGACCAGTCCAAGGTCGTCGATCAGCCGCAGGTTGGCGACCCCGGCCGCAGCACAGACCGGGTGCGCCGAATAGGTCCAGCCATGGCCCATGGGGCCAAGCCGGTCTGCGCCTTCGACGATCACCTGCCACAGCTTGTCCGACACGATAGACCCCGACAGCGGCGCATAGGCCGAGGTCAGACCCTTTGCGATGGTGATCAGATCGGGCGTCATACCATAGTGGTCGGAACCGAACATGCTGCCCAGACGGCCAAAGCCTGTCACCACCTCATCCGCGACCAGCAGGATATCGTATTTCGTCAGCACAGCCTGAATGGCGGGCCAATAGCCCGCAGGTGGCGGCACGATGCCGCCGGTGCCCAAAACCGGCTCGGCCCAGAAGGCGGCGATGGTGTCGGGGCCTTCGGTCAGGATCATATCCTCCAACCGCTGCGCACAGCGGGTCGAGAATTGCTCTTCCGTCAGCGACAGGTCATCGCGGCGAAAATAGTAGGGCGCGTCGGTGTGCAGGATTGGCGCGCGGGGCAGATCGAAGGCGTTGTGAAAGACGTGCAAGCCGGTCAGGCTGCCAGTCATCACGCCCGATCCGTGATAGCCCCGCCAACGGCTGATGATCTTTTTCTTCTCAGGCCGGCCAAGGATATTGTTGTAATACCACACAAGTTTGATGTTGGTCTCATTCGCATCAGACCCGGACAGGCCGAAATAGACCCGGCTCATGTTGGCAGGCGCGCGTTCAATGATCATGCGGGCAAGGGTGATGCTAGCCTCGGTGCCATGCCCGGCATAGGCGTGGTAATAGGCCAGATCGCGCGCTTGCGCGGCCATGGCCTCGGCAATCTCGGTCCGGCCGTAGCCTACGTTGACGCAATACAGCCCGCCAAAGGCATCAAGGCTGCGTTTGCCTTTCGAATCAACGATGTGCACGCCATCGCCGCCGACAATCTGCCGACGCGGAGTGTCGCCGCGCGCGTGCTGGCCTGCCGGGGTTGAGGGATGGAAGAAATGGTCGCGGTCCCAGGCGGTCAGATCATTGTCGCGGTCAAGCATGTCATGCTCCTTCGGTTGGGCGCAGCATGACAGGGGGCGGGCAGGGACGGGGACCAAACATTTGCCAAACTTGGTCCGGATGGTCTGTTCCGGGGGCGTATATCTAGAGAAAGTCTCTAGTGGTTTAGTAAAGCCAACGGGAAATCCTGATCCTCTTTCACCGTGCGGGTGACGACATAGGTGAAATAGCGGTCAATCCCGATATCGGCGGCAAGCCATTGATCAACAAGCGTTTGATAGGATTCGATATCGGCCGAAATAATCTTGAGGAAGTAGTCCACCTTGCCGCCAACCGACCAAACTGCCACCACCTGAGGGATGTTCGTGACCGCGCGTTCAAAACGATCGAAATCGGCTTGGCGATGGTTGCCCAGCATCACCTCCATGATGATGGCGGCAAAAGGCGTGACTTTGCGCGGTGCAAGACGGGCGTGGTAGCCCGCGATCAGGCCCGATTGTTCCAACCGCCGCAGGCGCACCCAGACCGGCGTGGGTGACAGGCCCGCCACCTCGGCCAGCCGCAGTTTGGTGATGCGTCCATCGCGCTGCACGGCATCAAGGATTTTCAGATCGATGGCATCCAGCCGCATGGTCAGGCCCCTTTTGGCGCAGCGAACACCATCGCGTCCACGCGTGCAAGCGCAGGCTTGACGGCACACGATTCGGCGGGAACCCTTGTGCGTATGCGCATGTGAGGGGGCCGGACGGATGACGCCAAAGCTGAAGTTTTCCAAAGACGAGTTTTCTGTGCGGTTGGACAAGACGCGCCACGAAATGGCGGTGCGGGGGTTGGATTGCCTGATTGTCAGCGACCCCAGCAATATGAACTGGCTGACCGGGTATGATGGCTGGTCGTTCTATGTCCATCAGGCCGTGGTGGTGCCTCTGGACGGGGCCGTGTTCTGGTGGGGGCGTGGCATGGACCGCGAAGGGGCCAAGCGCACATCGTGGCTGGCCGAGGCGGACATGGTCTCTTACCCCGATCACTATGTGCAATCGACCGAACGGCATCCGATGGACCATCTGTCAGACGCGCTGTCGCAGAGGGGTCTGGCGCAAGGTCGGATCGGGGTCGAGATGGACAACTACTGGTTCACAGCCGCCGCCTATCGCAGCCTTGTCAGCCACCTGCCGACAGGGGAACTGCTGGATGCGACAGGGTTGGTGAACTGGCAACGTTCGGTGAAATCTGATCAGGAAATCAGATATATGCGGGACGCTGCTAAAGTGGTTTCTGCCATGCATCGCCGTATTCTGGATGTGGCTGAACCGGGGATGCGCAAGTGTGATCTGGTGGCGGAAATCTATGACGCCAGCCTGCGCGGCGTGCCGGGCATCGGTGGTGATTATCCCGCGATTGTGCCGATGCTGCCGTCGGGTGGTGATGCGGCGGCCCCGCATCTGACATGGGATGACACCCCGTTGAAGTCGGGGGAGGGCACGTTTTTCGAAATTGCCGGATGCGTGAACCGCTATCATTGTCCGCTGTCGCGCACGCTGTTTCTGGGGCGGCCGACCGACGCGTTCCTGCGGGCCGAAGCGGCGGTTCTGGAGGGTATGGAGGCGGGTTTGACCGCGGCAAGGCCGGGCAACACCTGCGAGGATATCGCAGTGGCCTTTTTCGACACGCTGGCCCGTTTCGGCTTTCAAAAGGACAGCCGCACCGGATACGGGATCGGCGTCAGCTATCCACCCGACTGGGGCGAGCGCACCATGTCGCTGCGTCGCGGCGACCGCACCGTTTTGCAGCCGGGCATGACCTTCCATTTCATGACCGGGTTGTGGCTGGAGGATATGGGTCTGGAAATCACCGAAAGCATCCTGATCACCGATACAGGGGTGGACTGTCTGGCCGACGTGCCGCGTCAGTTGTTCGTGAAAGGCTGAAGAATGCGACCGTCACCGATGTCTGCCACAGTCGATTTTGACGCTGATGGGATCCAGCACGGGTTCCTGCGCCTGCCTTACAGCCGCGATGATGCGGCTTGGGGGTCGGTGATGAGCCCGGTTTGTGTGGTGAAAAATGGAGCCGGTCCCACGGCGCTGCTGACAGGCGCGAACCACGGCGACGAATACGAGGGGCCGATTGCGCTGTTCGATCTGGCCCGCAGCCTGACGGCGGAACAGGTTACTGGCCGGGTGATCATTGTGCCTGCGATGAACCAGCCCGCCTTTGCTGCCGGAACCCGGACGTCCCCCATTGATCGGGGCAACCTGAACCGTGCCTTTCCGGGGCGGCCCGATGGCACGGTGACGGAAAAGATCGCCGACTACTTCCAGCGCGTGCTGCTGCCGATGGCAGATGTGGTGGTCGATTTCCATTCGGGCGGAAAGACGCTGGATTTCCTGCCGTTCTGTGCGGCACATGTGGTGCCCGATACGCGTCAGCAGGCCGAGGCGATCCGTCTGGTGCAGGCGTTCGGGGCGCCATACTCGGTCAAGATGCTGGAGATCGACGCAGTCGGCATGTACGACACCGCCGCCGAGGAGATGGGCAAGATCTTTGTCACCACCGAATTGGGCGGCGGTGGCACGGCGTCTGCCCGAACGGCGGGGATTGCGATCGATGGGCTGCGAGATCTGTTGATTGCGGCCGGTGTTTTGCAGGGAACGGTCGCGCCGCGTTCGACGCGGTGGCTGGATATGCCGGACGGCGATTGTTTTACCTTTGCCGAAGATGCCGGGTTGATCCGCTTTTGCGCCGATCTGGGCGATAGGATGGCGGAGGGCGATCTGATCGCGCTGATCTACCCGACCGGGCGTACCGGCGTTGCGCCGACAGAATTGCGCCTGCGTCGGGGCGGTCTGCTGACTGCGCGGCATTTTCCGGGGCTGGTCAAGCCGGGTGACTGTGTGGCGGTGGTGGCGGACGAGGTCGCCTAGTCAGCGGAATACCCGCGCCACCACCGGCGCCAGCAGGATCACCAGAATGATGCGCAAGAGGTGGTGGCTGACCACATAGGCCAGATCCGCGCCTGCGATGATGGCGATCACCACCATTTCGGCCTGTCCCCCCGGCAGGAAGGCCAGAAAGGCATCCAGCGCGGGCGCAAGACCCAAGAGATAGATCACCTCGAAAAACGCCAATGAGATCAGCGAGAGGACGATGGCATAGGCCACGCCCGCGCCCACATCGATGCGCAATTCGCGCCATGTGATACCGGAATATTTCACCCCGACCGCGATGCCGATGAAGAATTGTGCCGCCCAGATGATTTCGGCCGGGGGACGGGTGGTGATGATGCCCGCCAGCGACAGCGCCGCCGTCAGGATCATCGGGCCAAGGATCGACGCGCCGAACAGGCCCACCCGCTCGGCAATCTTCCAGCCTGCGAAACAGGCAAAGATCATTAGCGCAATCTGCACCGGGTCCGTGTCCAGCGCTGGTTTGCCGGGGGGGTGGGTCAGATCAATCCCCCAATACAGCGTCATGATCAGGGGTGCTGCGGTGACAATCACCAGCACGCGGGTCGCGTGGATCAGCGACAGCGCACGCACGTCGCCACCTGCTTCTTCGCCGAACACCAGCATGTCCTGCAACCCGCCGGGCATGGCAGCATACCATGCCGTCGGGTGGTTGAAGCCGAAGGCGTAGCGGAACAGCGGGTAGCCGACCGCGCCTATCACCACGATGAACAGCGGCACAAACAGCAGCGACCACGCAAAATCCGGCAGGTGACCAATGGTTTCGGGCGTGATGGAAGAGCCAACGGCAACGCCCAGAAACGTGCGCATGAAGGTGCCAAGGGTGCCCGCATCCTGCATCTTCGCCCCCAGCAGCGCCGCCACAAGGCAGGCAGCCATCGGGCCGAGCAGCAGGGCGAGCGGCAGCCCCAACATGAGAAACAGCGCGGCCCCAGCGATGGCGATGACAAAGGTCGTCAGGCGCGGCCGTGTGAAAAAGCTCACAACCGCATCTCGTCGAGAAGATACGCCCATTGTGCGCCATGCATGTCACGGTCCTGAGCGGACCCCTGCACCACAGGGCGGGGGATCGAGAACTTGATTACATGCAGATCGGCGATGTCGAAGCGTTTGACCAGTTGCTGGGGTGTTGCGTAAAGCCGGGCCACATCTGCGGTGTGCAGCCGCTTCAGGATTGCCGCATAAGCCTCTGGTGTGCCGCAGAAAACGTCGATCGTGACCCAGAAGGGTCCTGCGTTTTTCGAGCGGACCTTCAGCACTTGCTCGCCTAGCGGTTTCATGCGCCGATCTCCGTCACGGTCAGGCGGAAGGCTTGCATCGGGTCGGTCAATTCCATCACATGATTCAACGAGAATTCATAAAGTGCGCCGCGGTCGGTGGTGGCGGGCGAATAGGGAAAGGCAAAGGTCGGCAATTCCTCATCCTCGGTCAGGGGGTAATGCAGCACGAAGGGGTTGATCAGCTTGCCGATTTCGGCGGCAATCGCTTGGGTGGGGGCGGTGACGATGCCAAGCACGCCAACCTCGACCGGTTGGCCGGTGCGGTTCTCCAACGCGCCCAATGCGCCGTCAACGCCGATCAGGCGGAAGTCCAGGGCGTAGCTGTCGGGGGAAAGATCCATGCGCCGGGTGATGGTGTCGGTCAGGAACGCAGTTAGTTTCGCCACCCAGTCCCGCGCATGCGCGACATAATGCGCGCCGCGCAGGATGGCGAGAATGGTGGTCTGATAGCCCGCAATGCGCGCGCCCTCCAGCTTGACCGTGTAGCGGCCTGGCACCCATTGCGACCCTTCAACCCGGACGCGACGGGCGTCCAGCGCGGTGTAGCGGGCGTTGGTCACGTCAAGATGGCCGCCGGGTTCATGCAGGATGAACGGGTCGGTGTTTTCATAGAGCATATGGGCGGAGACGGAGTGCGGGGTGCAGAGCGCGGTTTCGTGCATCGCTTCAACGGTAAAGCCGGTGGTGTCGAAATCGACCACGATCACGCCCG
>JBKBOF010000041.1:0-21364 GCA_046294955.1 Paracoccaceae bacterium | reverse complement strand
ATGGCCATGTTGTTCGGCGGAAGCATCCGCTTCAGCACAGCCGCCTTGCGTTCCGGTGAATATCCCACGTCATCGTCCTATCCCGCCCGCCTGAGAAATAGAGGAAAAATAGAGCGGCGGACAACTTCCCTGACATAGGGGGGATGCCAGGTACGCGGATAGCCACTGGCCTGCGCGACGCATCCCAGATCTGGATTGGACCGCCACCGACGCTGTCGAACCAGCTGCCGCCACAGGAACTGGAGCAGATGCTGCATATTGCCCGAAAATTTGACGTGGCGGGTCGAGACGAATGCAACCGGGCCCTCGGAAGGGTTGGAGAAGAACGCGTTGTTTCACACGAGAAATCCGTGCTGAAAGCGGCCGGTCGAGATGATCTGGCGCGCAAGGTGCGGTGGGTTTCCGAAGAGGATGGCGACGGTGCCGGGTACGACATTGCCAGCTTCACGCCGGACGGACAGGCGCGTTTGATCGAGGTGAAAACGACAAACGGCTGGGAACGCACGCCCTTTTACATTTCCCGAAATGAACTGGCGGTCGCTGAAGAGCGCCGGTCGGAATGGTGCTTGTTCCGCCTCTGGAACTTCTCGCGTGAGCCGAAAGCGTTTGAGTTGTGTCCGCCGCTAGATGCCCATGTCTCGTTGACCGCAACGGCCTTTAAGGCGAACTTTCATTAAAAACGGTTTAGCACGCAACACGCTAACGGCCACCGTCCGCAAATCTAGGGAGAGGTTGCGATCGGTTTTCCGCTAGGGAATTTTCGCGTGTCATTCTTGTAGCAGATGATGTGGCTTGGCAGAGCAGTGGCCTGCCAACCAGTAGGAAGACCACGAACGCAAAGTTCGACAACCTCACGTGTCGACATACCCAAGCGAGGAACTGTGACTTGGTTGGCGGCAAATTCGGATTCGAAGGACCTCCTCGAGTTCGGATTGGGCCGCTGAAATCGCAGAAGATATGGAAGGTCATCTTTCAGTTTCTGCATAATCTCCGACACAGGGTAGGTTCCAGGCGCGATATCCACAAATGAGGCATTAAGACGAATAGGATGCTGGGTGTCAAAATGGTCCTTCTTATATTTCGTCGTGTCGCGTTCTTTCCCGGGGTCATTTGATCCGAAACCAGAGTGGTTCCAAGGGACCTTCTTGGTCCCTCCGTAGTAGTTGATCAGAGACGTCTCGAGGTCCATCGCCGCGAACACAAACAATCTAATTGCTTTGAACTGGACGTCGTTTGGCGTGATGAACTCCCGTCCGTTGATCTTTCTCATATGGCGAGTGAGCCGATTGTGCAGGCCCTTCGATCCTTCGGCTTTTCCGATGTAGAGCAGGTCACCTGTGCCTTTCGAAAAAAGCGCATAGACCCCTGCGGCTTCGGCCACAGCAGCCAAATTAGTAGTCGTCAAATCGGCGGCCACCATCGTGCCAAATATCTGCGTGACTTCTCGTAGAAGAGCACCAGCGAGATCGAACTCTAGTTCAACGTAACCATCAATCATCACGCCGCCTCGGATTCATCCAGGCGAGCTGCAACGCTCTCGCCGACGACTCGCGCCAGTTCGGCGGGAACGGCATTGCCGAGCTGTCGCATGCATTCCGTCCAGGCGCCGTGGAATTTATAGCTGTCGGGGAATGTCTGGATCCTGGCGCCCTCACGGACTGTGAAATATCTCACTGATCCGTTTGCTCGCCGCAGCATGTTCTCGCCGCCAGGAACGCCATGGACTCCCGCTTTCAGCGTCTTAGACGGCTCATCGAGATAACTACCGGTATGCCCAGGGTAGGTCCGGGCGTTTGGTTGGTAGCGGTGGTCGGCGACTGAGTCAGAGTCGCGCGACTTCTGTGGGTCGGGGAGATCTCCGATCGCGTCACGCGTTGTGCGCCAGGGCAGCCCAACTGGCTGCTCGGTTTTTGAAAGACGCCGCGACATCTGCAGCGCACGTCCTTCAAGGACACGCGCCTTCTTTGCAACTTGATGGCGCTCCCAGTAGTCTCCGAATAGCTGATCCCAAACGAGTGCTTCTTGGGAATATTCACCCGGTCCGAAAGTCCAGCGTGCGTCGACGTCGTCTCGGAAGCCGACGAATACCACTCGTTCTCGCCGCTGAGGAACGCCGTAGTCGGCCGAGTTCAGAAGCCGTGTCACGACTTTGTAGTGGAGGCCGTCACGTCGACGCGATGTATGGTGCTGCTCTAAGCGCGCTAGGTGATCCTGCCAGTCTTCGTTCTGTCGGGCCTTTAGCTCCGGGTGTTCCATTTGCAACTGGACATACTCGAAGTAGTTCTGGAATGATGCTCGCATTAGTCCCTTCACATTCTCGAATATGAAAGCTCTTGGGCGAGCCTCCCGAAGTGCGCGAACTGCTTGAGGAAACATGTCCCGAGCATCGTCATATGCGCGATGTCGGCCGCCTAGCGAGAACGGCTGACACGGAGGGCCGCCGGAGACGAGATCGAGCTTGCCCTCGTATTCTTTGAAATCGACCTCGCGGACGTCTTTTTCGACCACGCGCCAACGGCGATCGCCATCTGGTCCGCAATCATCAGCAAGAATGCCATGGTTCTCGCGTAGGGTGTCACAGCACCACTTATTGTATTCGACAACCATTTCGGGAACAAAACCCGCTTGCGCGAGCCCAATGCCAAGCCCGCCAGCACCCGCAAAAATTTCCAATGATTTCCGTGCTAAGGGCTTGTCAGTTTTATCGCGCGACATGCTGCTCCTCCCGCATGGATTTTATTCGACTTAGACCAAAGTAGGTGTCAAGTATCAAGAACATAATGACAACATATGGTTGCTCTGGCGGAGACATGTCACGTTCATCGAGACTCGCCGACGGGTTGCGGTGGTCTTTGATCCGCCCCTACGTCTCGCAACATTAACAGGCGACAGCAACAGATTATTATCACCCAAAGGCAACCCCTTCCTGCTCCCCCCAAGCCTCCCCGGCCAAAAAACACAGATCGTACAGGCTGACCGCTGACGCGTCACGCCCGCAGGTCAACCGCTTGAGCACCTCCGGCGCAAGGTAAGCCAGCCGCAACTGTCGGCTGACATGGCGTTCCGCCAGACCGACGGCTTCGGCAAGTTCTTGGATCGTGCAGAAATCACCAGCGTCCATCCGCCGCCGCCACCCCCACGCGCGACCAATGGCGCGCAGGATATGCGGATCCTGCGCCTGATCCTCGCTGGGTCGATAGTCGGCGGGCGGCAGGATCTTCGGCCGCCCGTTCTTCTTGCGCACCTTCAACGGGATCAGCACGCGGATCGTATCGTTCGGCTTGGTCATTCTGCCGCCTCCAGATTGCGCGGCGCGACCATCTCGCGGATGACGCCCGCAATCCCCTCGCAGCGAATGTCGACCTCGAGCCCGGCGGCGGTGACGGTGACGCGCCGGACAAGAAGCTGGATGATCCTTGCCTGCTCGGCCGGGAACAGTTGCGCCCAGAGCGCGCTGAATTCATGCAATGCTGCGATGGCGTCTGCCTCAGAAGCGCCAACGCCATCGCGTTTCAGGGCGGCCAGCACCTGCGTAACGACCTCTGGCGTTTGCAGGATGCGCCGAACTTCGGTCACGACCGCTTCCTCGACCATCCCGGCGGCGAGCCGCATCGGCGCTGTCTCCTCGCCGGTCTCGCGGTTCCGGATCACGTCCATCGATACGTAGTAGCGGTAAAGCTTGGCGCCCTTCTTGGTGCTGGTGGGCGTCATTGCTGCGCCGGTGTCGCTGAAGATCAGCCCTGAATAGCCCCTAGATTTGTAGACGCCTTGCTTGGTAATTTTGGAAGCAAGGAGGACGATATGTCCACGAACAAATTCACTGATGAGTTCAAGCGCGATGCAGTGGCGCAGGTTGAGGATCGGGGCTATCCGGTCCGCGAGGTGGCCGAGAGGTTGGGCGTCAGCACGAAGTCGATCTACACTTGGCAGAAGCAGTTTTCGCGGCCAGCGAAGGTGATCCAAGAGGTCGATGCCCAGGCCGATGAGATCCGTCGCCTCAAGCGCGATTTGGCGCGGGTGACGGAGGAGCGGGACATCCTAAAAAAGGCGACCGCATACTTCGCCAGGGAATCCCGGTGAGGTATGCCTTCATTGCTGAGAACCGGCTGATCTTTGCGGTCCGGGCGAGGCGACACCGGGACTTCACGGTTCAGCCAGCATGATCTGGATCATGGCGGCAGGCAGCGCAGTCTTGTTGTTTGTCGGTGCGTCGGCAAGTTGCTTTCGATTGGGACTAGGTTCGGACCGAGTGACGCTGATCAGGTTGCGAGGGGAGAGCGAATTATGCTGGCCAGACATTATTGGTTGGAAGCGATGGCGCCGAGGCTTGCCGGGCGTGCTGCGCAAGCTGGCTCTGTTTTTGCCGCCGGGTCCTGCGGGGGCGGTCTTGCTGGCACGGGACAGCACGGGGCTGGAGTTGCATCTGTTGGATGGCCGGATTTTTCGCCTGCCTCATGAAGGGTTCGAACACGGCGAGGAACAGGTTTTGCAGCCTCTGAAAGCGCATGGCGTCAGGCAATTGTCAGGGCGAGCAACAGAATGATCTAAGAGGGGGCGCCATGGCTGCGCGGGTGATAAGAGCGGTTCTATTCGGTCTGTGGTTGACCGCGGGCTTGGCTTTGCCCCTGTCTGCTGCCGGTTGGGACGAACTGAACCTCGGCGAAGCGACGCTGTCCATCGCGCAGGATTGGGAACTGACCGATCAGCGGCGGGATGTCGAGGCTGTCTACACGGGGCCGGATGGCGAAAGCCTGAGGGTGTTCTGGTGGTTTCCCGATGAGCCGCTCTTTGGCTACGACGACGAACTCTCGCACCAGACCCGCAGCTTTCCGGCGGGTCCGGCGCTGGTTGTCCGCTCCCGGATTGCGGGGCGCTCGGTGGTGAAGGTCGCATTCGAACGCGAAAACGTCGATCAGGAGCGGCTGTTGTTTCTGATCGAAAGCGAGACCGCCACGCCAGAGGCGGGTGGCGGCACTGGAGCCAATCTTGCAACGACTGCGGTTCAAGGGTGATCCGGAACCCGTGACGCAAGCCCCCGCACCGCAGCAACTCGTCCCGCAACAAACCGCTCGGCAGGCGCCACCGTTGTCGAATGCGGGAACGTGGCACCATGACGTTACAGGCAACTTCTCTGTGCGTCTGCCAGAGGGATGGCGTGCCTACGGTGCCGATCAGCCCGGCCTACGCCGCCTGTCCGTCGTTGCGGCGGATGGGACTGCGGTCTTTGTCGTGGCGGTTTCAGGCAACGCCACGGTCATGGACGCCTATGAATCCCAGTTTTACAAGGATCAGGTGATCCCGCGTCAGATTGATGGCGAAAGCTTTGATGCCATCGGCGGATTTGAGGGGCAGGCCGTGTCTGTCTCGGCGCGCATTTATGGCGTGGGGGATGTTTCGTTGCCCTACAAGCGTGGGCGGGCATGGGTGTTCCGTGGGGCGACGGCGCAGCCTGTGGTGTTTCTGGCGTATGTCCATGCAGACGATGCCACTGACGATCAGCGGCAGATGCTGAGCGCCATCGCGGAAAGCTTTCTCATTGGCCCACCGCCGGAGGACAAAACGACCGCAGTGCCGGATGCTGTCGTTGCACCTGCGGTGACGGATGTGGGGCCAGCGGCGTCCTCGCCGATCAACGCGCCTGCTGTTGCCGTCGCATCAACCAACGAGGTTGCCGTGCCTTCGGCCGTGACCTTTGAAACGGTGCTCGCCGTGCTGTCACCTCTGCATGGCGGGGATTGTGCACCCGTTGATCCGTCCGGTTTACCAGTGACTGCGGTCTTGACCGCGCTTTCGCTGAGGCCCGAGGCAACGGCGACCTGCGCCGAGCAAGGGACTACGATATTGGCGCTGCGGCTTCCGCAAGACCCGCGTATGGGGCAGGCTGGGCTGTTGGGGATGGCCTATCTGCGCAGCTTTCTGGCGCAGGGGAAAAAACCATTGGTGCTTGTCGACCTGGCCCATGGCGCATTGGTTATGGTGACGGCAGCGGATGACGCGGGTATCGCGGTCGAGGTTTCCGACCTTGCCGATCTTGCCCCGGCCAATAACCAGTCTGACGCTTTGCCTGTGGCGGATGCCGGTTTGCCCGCAAGAACACAGCTCTTTTCCGGTGCGTTGACAGCGCACTGGCTGCCGCATGCAGTGCGCGGCGGGAATTTCGACGACTGGGCGCGCTTTGGCGGGTGGGATGCTAAGCGTTGATGTCCCAATCCAGCCCAACTTTGGGACGACCGGCCTCAAATCCGCCGAACCCATGGTCGCATTGCCATCGCCGGGTGATCTTCAGTCGCTGCGGCTGCTGTTCGACTTTGACACCGATACCACCAGCAACGCCGTCTTCGCGCTGGTTCCGGCAGATGGGCTTGGCAAGCTTGACTGGGATGTGGCCGAAATCTGGGTGGCCGTTGAACTAGGGCGCGATGCGGCGCCGCAACTGGTGCTTGCGGTGCAACGTCAGGTGCAAGCGCGGTTCAATATCATCGATCGCGGCGATCTGGCGGGGCTGACGCTGGAACTGCGGCCTGACGGGATGATCTTGCTGATCAACGCAGCTGACCGCGTATTGCTGGAAGGCCGGATGGAGGCGCGACCACTGGCCGCCGATCTGCATCTGCAGGTCTCTGCCAGCTCGCCCGGCCATCAGGTGCCTGCCCATCTGGATTTGCGTGGCATCACACTGGAACGTGTCGCCTTCGTGCAAAATGACCCGATGGCCCTTTTGATGGAGTCCGCGCAGTCCATCACACTGTTTGACGGCCATGTTCTTGGTCCGCATTTTGCCGTTCACGGCAACCCGCGGGGAGCTGACTTTGCCGACAAGCTGCGCATGGCCGGTGGCCTGCATGTGGACTCGCCGCAAGGCGACGGTCTGAACGGGCTGGGCATCTACGCGCCGCAGCCGGTTGTCTGGCTGGACAGGTTCGGCAAGGACGCAAGTGCGCGCCTGCGGTTTGAGTTTGACCCGGCACAGACCAGCGGCTTTCGGCTGGCGCTGGGGTCAACGTTCACTTATTCGGACGCCGACCCCGGCTTTCCGCGTTTCGTGCTGGATTGGCACCGGATGGCAGATGGCACGATCAAGGCGTCGCGCTGGATCGACCGCGAGCTTGAACGGCTTGACGCGACGCCCGCGGCGATGCCCGCCGTTGTCGAACTTGTGCTGACCCCAGATGGTGTGCAGGTTCTGGCAGAGGGGTTTCCCGATGATATTCTGCCGTGGAACGTGTTGCGCGAAGGGCAAAGCTTCCGGCTCTACGCGGTTGCCGAGGCCGAGACCAAGGTCGACCCGGTGTCGATGGTGCTGCAGCGCATTACGCTGACCCGATTCCCGCAAACCGAAAGTCCACCGAACCCGGTCTCGATGCCGGGGACGGAGCCGTTGCCGCAGGTGCGCCATTTTCCCAACCCACAAACCCCGTGGGAGCCCTATGGATTGGCGGGCCTCACGTTCGCCGAGGCTGGCCGTTTTGATCCCGCAGGCGCCGTGATCGTTGATGTGGCGGCCAAATACGAGGGCGGGCGGGCCGGGGTTTTGTCGCCGTCGCCGGTGGCAGTACTGGATGAACGTATTGAGAAGACCCCCTACCGGCTGACGCTGCGATTTGATCCTGCACTGACAGACGGGCTTGAGGTGATGCTGTCCAATCAGAGAGTTGCAGACATGTGGAAGGGCAGCGAAGTGGCACTCAGTCTGGTGCGCCAAAGCGCCGGGCGCGAGGCTGGAAGTTATGTTCTGACGCTGACCAAAGACTATTATGCCTATTGGATCCGCACGATTTCGGCGCAGGACATGGCGCGTTGGGATGGCACCATGCTGCTGGACCTGGCCCCTGACACGCTAACCATCACGCTGCCAGATGTCGTCACGCATCGTGGCACGAGTTTTGGCGGCATTGCAAAGGAGGCCGCATTGCACATGGTTGTGGAGTCGTTGTCTGACACCAAGTACGGCGCGGCCCGGATGGCGCTGCGACAGGTTGATGGGGAATGGATCATGCCCCAGATGATGAGCGCGCGCGAACGCATGCTGCTGACCGACAGCGCCGACTTTGATGCTGAAGGCTATCTTGATCTTTTGGGCGCAGGACTGAGCGAGGACCTCAAATGATGAAACGCACAAAGCGTGCCCTTCTGGCGGCCGTGCTGCCGTTTGGACTGACATTGGCCCTGCAGGCTCAGGATATCCCCCCACGCACGGCGGCTCAGGAAAAGGTGATGACAGAGCTTTTCAGTCTGCCGCACGACCGTCTGATGAAAACCTTGACGGCGTTGGGTGTCACTCCATCCGACGACTATCTCAGTTGCGTGTGTCGTGCTGCCGGATACGGTAGCTCCTCCACACAACAGTATTATCACCCAGGCACGATTGGCGACTACGACAAACGCTATTCCTGTCAGCACCCGGGCGATCCGTGCATTGTATCGGGCTTTGGATGTTCCCGGCATCCGCTGCCGTCCGATCCAAAGATTTGGGAAAACTGCGCTGCTACACAACGTGGTAAGGACGGGGCTGCCATAACCGATGCCGTCCTGGCAGGCCTCGCCGCGCGCGAAACGGCTTCGGTTGATACGCGCGATTTTGCCAAGCTTTATGCCGAATGCCGGGCGCGGTACGGGGCGTTGGAAAAGACAGATGCAGCGCGTATTCCCTATGACGGGGCGGCCTATCTGCAGGCGCAAGGCATCAAGATTTTGCCTCCGCCGCCCAAGATCGCGGCGCGGCACAAGGCGGATGCGCAAACGGCGCAGGCTTCGGTGCGCGAGCAGATGCAGCAGATGCGCGAAGACCTGAAAGCAAATGTCGAGGCCAACCTTGCCGCGCAAATCTTTGGTCAGGTTGCCAAGAACCCCAACACCTATGCCGAGGCTGCGGACACCGTGCTTGACTATGTCAAGCTGATGCAATCGGAACGCAAGGCTAGGCTGGAGTCTCTTTCAGGTGAGATCGCCACCGCCCGCAAGCGCTTTGCACTGGACGGCGCCGGAGAAAATGGCGCCAACAGCAAAGCGTTGAACGCGCTGGAGATGTCGCACCGAAAATCAGAAGCAGAACTGACCACATTTGCGCGCGAGCAAAAGGCGCTCGAACGATTTGCGTTGGGCGTCGATACCGTTGACAGCTTGCTGACCGCAGAAGGCATCTATATCGCCGCGACCGCAGGCGACAACCGCGACAAAGCAAAGGCGCTGATGGACGGCGCGGGGCTGGTCGAAAAATACATGGGCATGATCGGTGATGCCGCCGATCAAGGCGCACAAGAGCTCGCCGAACTGGCGCGCAAAGGCACGGGCCAGGCAGAGTATTCCCAATTGCTCAAACTACGCGGCCGTGCGGAATCGATGGCCGATGCAGTCAGCGTTCTGAGCAAAGGCATCGAGACCGGGACCTATGCGTTGGAGGTTTACGACACCTACAAGCAATTCGAGGCGGTCATGGACAAGGCCCAGAGCTATGCCGACTCTGGTGCGTATGGGGATGCGCAGCAAAACATGCTCAACGCGTTCAACACGCTGAGTGTGCTGACCGAAAAGGCATCCTCGATCATGCCGCCGGGGGTGGCGGACATGGCCCAATTCTACGCCGAGGCGATGAAAACCCCGGCGATGGCCGACGAATTCATGCGCAAGGTCGTTGATCGGGTGGACGAACAGGCGCAAATCAGTGGCGGGCAGGCGGGCACACAAGCGATGCGCGATTGGGTGGACGAAGGCGGGGCCGATCTTATGCGGGACCCCTATCTGTTCCGCGAAGCAGGGTTATCGGTCTATGAGGTCGATCAGGGCCGCCCTGCAAAATATGCCTTTCTGCCCAATGCCAACGGCAAGCTGATCTTCGCGTCGCAAGAGGATTATGACCGGATTGCAGCGATGGCCTATTACTTTCCCATCGTCGAGGGCCGCCGGATGACCGATGCCGACGTGCGCCAGCGCCTTGATGAGACAGGCGCAATCGGGGTTGCAGCCCTGAAGGCGGAGGCCGAGCGCAAACTTGCCGAAGCGGCCGCAAACAAGCGGGTCGCCGATCTGGTTGGCAAGCCTGCGGCGGCAACCGAGGATTGGCGTGACTGGCACAAGTTCAACACGTTGCTGACAAAAGTCTTGCCGTTTCACTGCGCGCTTGATCGCAAGCAGGAGAAAGCCCTGTTCAACGCCTGGCGCGAGCCTGCCGGGCGCGAACGGGTGGAACAGCAGTTGACGGAACTAGGCAGCAATCTGAAGGCGGCTGACAAGAAGTAGCCCACAGACGGGGGAAGTTGGACCATGAACAACGCTATTCACAGACCGACAGGCTTGGCCTTGGCGGCGTTGCTGGTCATCGGGTTGGCCACAAGCGGCCCCGGGGCGGCCCAGACCGCGCCAACCGATGCAACCTTGATCGAACAGGTGCAGGCCCCTGCCGACTGGACCCCCTATCAATTCCGCGGCTTCGGCTTTTCGCTTCCCTCCGGATGGGTCGAAATGGAACGCAGCGACGAGCAGCTGATCCTGTTTGGCGGCAATGTCGAAACGCGCAGCGGCCCCGGCTTCGGTCTGATGCTGACCGACGATCCGATGGAGATTTTCGAGCCCGGCAAAAGCACCGAAACCGCCCAGGTCATGTTTGCAAACGGCCAGATGTTCCGCCGGATCGCGGCATCCGAAATGCCCGAACCGGGGCTGTCCATCCTTGGCGATATCCTGATCTCGCTGATGCCGGTAGCCGGGCAAGACTATCTGGTTGTCCTGCAATCGTCCTATTCCGAACCCATGGCGCAGCACCGGGCGGTGTTCGACCAGATCCTTGCAAGCCTTGATTTGCCGGCTCCGGGCGAGACGTTGCGCGAACCGGTTTTGGGCGGTGCCTTTCTCGCGCCGTTGCCCGAAGGTTGGGAAACCGGAAGTTACGACGATGACGAGGTGCTGATCTTTGAGCAAAAGGGCCTGCAAGGGCGGATCAATCTGTTCCGCCATAAAGCGGATCCAGACCATGGCTGGCTCGACGAGTTGTACATCCCGCGTGATCTGCAGCCACTGCCCGTCACGATGCTGGGCCAGCCTGCGCTTCTGTATGAATGGACGCATGACCCTAAATCGCTGGTCGATGGCAGCGATGATGATGCCATCAGCCGGGTTTATGTGTTTGAAACCTGCCTGCCTGGCGGCGACACCGCCTCGATCAGCCTGACCGGCCTGCCGTCATTTTACGATGCCCTGCCGGTGCAAAGCCTGCTGGACGCCATCGAACTGCCGCTGGGGGAAGGGGCATCTGCCTGCACTGCGGCAAACCTACCCCAAGGCGCAGTGACCGGCACGCCTGCCGAGGGACGGCGCGCAGACAGCGGCTTTACCACCTATGTCGTGGCCAATGACAGGCCAGGCTGGTCGAAGCAAAGTTTTGCCGGGCATGACTTTGCCCTTCCCACCGGGTGGACCGGAGGCGACAATGGGCAGGGTGCAGCCGTGTTTCTGTCGTCGACCGGGCAATATCAGATCGCCTTCTCGCACACGCCGCAGCCGCCAACGCCCCGCGGCGAGCGGGCCGAACTGCGCTTCGCGGACGGCACTCGGTTCATCAGGTTCAAGGAGGTTGAAGGCGAAACCCTAGTATCGGTGGCGGCGACCGGACCTGATGGTCATCTGGTGATCCACGTGACTGGCGGGTTGCTGAACAACGATACCATTTCCGACATTCTTGCGACGATCCGTCTGGCGCCCCGGCCTGTGGCCGAGCCGCAAACCGCCTCTGCGTTGAACGGGCTTGTGACCTACAAGGTGCCCGATGGCTGGCATGCGCTGGTGGATGCCGACAGCCTGACCCTGATGGCCGCCGATGGTCGCGGCTTTCTGACAGTCGCCAAGGGCAAGGCGGTTTTGCCGCCCTATGGGTTGGCCGCACAGGTGCCGCCGGGCCGTCTCGGCAGCTTTGCGCAATCACATTACAAGGACTGGACAGAATACGGCTGGCCAAGTGCTGCGCCCGAATTCCTCGACGGCGGCCAGCCCGCCGTGGGCTGGCATTTCCTGCACATCCTGCGCGGATGTCTGCCGGGACAGGAGCCTGTGGCGATCTACTGGGCGGGGATTTCCCGGTATCTTGGCGGTGAGACCTTGAACGATCTCAAGGATGGTCTGGTTTTTGCCTGGCCCGAGACGTTCGAAGAGTGCCAGCTTGAAAATGCCGGTATCGGGCAGCAAGCCGCCGCTGCAGGATCCGAACAACAGCCGCCTTCAGAACTGCCTGTGGCCCCTGAGGCCGATGCGCCCGCGCAGCCAGACTCGGAATTTTCCAAAGTGCAGGCGACCCCCATGCCGGTGCCCGAAGTTCCCGCGCCCATCAAGAAGGCTGAGCCTGCGTTGATCCCACCGCCGCCGCCACCCCAACCGTCCGTCGCAGAAACCCTTCCGGACCCTGACAGTTTCACCGAAGGTGAGGCCGGATACACCCGATACCAGAACGCGCGCTATGGCACGTTCATCTCGTATCCTGCGACCTATTTCACCGCGAATCCGGCCCCGGACAGCGGCGATGGCCGAACGTTTGTATCAACGGACGGCGCGTCGCGCTTTGTGGTGTTCGCGCAGTACAATGCGCTTGATCTGTCGCAGTCCGAGATGATGCAGGACGACATGGCCACAGGCGGCTATGACGACATCACCTATCAAAAGGCGGGCGATGGCTGGTATGCGCTTTCGGGCCATGCGGCGGCTGGCATCATTTACCGAAAGGTGATCCTGGACCCCTCCGGACTGGTTCAGGTGTTCGAAATTACTTATCCCACCAGCCTGAAAGAGGCTTTTGACCCGGTTGTGACATATATGGTGCAAAGCTTTGGTCCGGGGGCGTCTTTGGAGGTTCCGGCCTCCCCAATATCAGAGGCGGACAACCTGCCGGCCGTTCGGCTGGACAAACTTGCCATCCCCGCGCGCAACACCGACGTGCGCAAAGCCCTGATGGACGCCGCCCGCAAACCGATCGAAGCCGAGATCGGCAAGAAAGTCATTTTTGTCGTGTCAGTGCTGCGCACCGATGGAACATGGGCCTACCTTCAGGCGGTTCCGCACAATCCAGACGGAACGGCGATCAACTGGGCCAAGACGCCCTTTGCCAAAGAGATGAAGCAGGGCGTGATGAGCGATGTTGCCATGGTCCTGATGCGCCGGATTGATGGCCGCTGGGAAGTGGTCGATCACATCTTTGGTCCGACCGATGTTTATTGGTTCACATGGGTTGATCAGTTCAATCTGCCAGAGGCCCTGTTTACGCCGTAACACCCATGCAGCGTTCACTTGCGTTTGGTCATACTGACCGAAGGCAAGTGAGCGGAGAAGGTCCGACCGCAGTCGCGTTTCCTCTGCCAAGTGGCCACTTTTGAAGTACCGGAACGCAGCCCCATGCCCGTCGAAAGGCAGCTTGCCGCCCTTCCCGAGGGTGGAGACGCACCCGGCCCGTCACTGACATTCGGCCGCAGCGCAGCAAGACCGGCCCCCTTCGCAAGCAAAGCAAAACGTTCGGCCGTCGCTGGTCATCCGTATCTTGTTGCCCGCCTCGCACCGGCGCACCAAAGGCAGCCAGAGCTAAGCCAAGATAATTGACGCCAGAAGGCGCTGTCGGCTAGCATTCTTGTAAAACAAATTGTGCGGATAGCCGATTATAAACTTACCTGTCACATCCCGCATAGCATCCGAATGCCTCGTAACCTTTAGATTGCGGAAAGGAGCGCGTGCCTTGATTGTTTCGGGCAAGAGTAAGCAACCCGGTTCGTGCGTAGCCGGGACTGAATTTTCCATACCGCATCGTGACAGATTAAATTATCTGTATGGCGGGGGAGCCCATCAGCATTCGGACTGCGGCATTGGTACGCAGGCCCCATTGATAGGCGGTCGAGCATGATCATGCAGTCGGCCTCTTGCGTTCTCGTTGTCGACGACAGCGCCATGAGCCGCCGCAAGATGGCGATGGCCGTAAAGAAACTTGGGCATGATCGGGTCATCGAGGCCGACAGTGGCGAAGCGGCGTTGTCCGTTCTGAAAGACAACGAAGTTGATCTGATCCTTCTTGATATCATGATGCCCGGCATGGACGGGTTTGACGTGCTGGAGGTGCTGCGTGCCGACAAGCGGCTGTCCGCAATACCCGTCCTGGTCATTTCAGGGATGGATGGCGACATGGAAAGCGTCGCCCGCGCGATCGAACTGGGGGCTACAGACTTTCTACCAAAGGAATTCAATGCCGTCCTCTTTCGGGCACGCGTGGCGGCATCAATTGAGCGAAAGCACTTTCGCGACCAAGAGGTTCAGTACCTCAAGCATGTCGAGCGGCTGTCCGCTGCAGCGACCGTTCTAGAGGATGGGCAGTTCAACCCGAAAGATCTGGATTTGGCCGATGTGATCGGACGGCCGGACGGACTGGGCAAGCTCGCGACGGTCTTCGTTTCGATGGCAGAGGTCGTTTTTGAACGCGAGCGCAGAATGCGCAAGATAATCACCAGGCTTGACCGCTCGTATCATCTGTCCGGCCTTGCCCTAGTGATGCTGGCGGCTGCGCTTTGGGCGACGGTCGGAGTGGCGAGCCAGCTTGTGCCCTATGAGACAAACATCCCCGAGGAGGTCTTTGGATTTGCGCGCACCGCTGTCGCAGGACCAGCGTTGCTTTTGTGCGCGCTGTTTGTCGGTGGACTGGCGAGCTTTCGGTCGCTGATGGGAAGCCTTGGCGAATTCGCAACGTTCGGCCTGTGTTGCGCTGTTTTTCAGGTGGGTCTTTTTCGCAGTTTCTCGATGCTTGGCGTCACGATCACGGTATTTCTGACCGTGTGTCTGCCCCCGATCCTTGCTGTTGCCTGGACGTTCTGGAAGCAGAGCGAGCACCTGTCACGGCATATCTACTCGGCTATCGGAATGGCTGCTGTCGGCCTTGTTGCATTTAGTTCGGGTGCGGCAGCGAGCAGCGATGTCATTCAAGTTCTTTCAGGGTTGGCTTTCTCGATTGCCGCATCTGTCGCCTTCGTCATCATGTCGCATTCTGCACGCAAGCTCGCGACGCGCTATTCCACACTGGCCGTTGCCGGTCTTGGCCTGACCTTGGCCGCGGTGTTTCTTGCGCCTGTCGCGGCTGCGGTCACGCCGGTTGATCTAACGGATGTTTTTGCAACGCTGATGGATTGGCGCGTGGGCAGTGTGCTCATTTACCTTGGACTTGTTCCGACGGCGCTGGCCTATGTTTGCTACTGTTCTGGCATGGCGCGCTGCCGATCGGCCGTGGCGGGTCTGGTTGCGTCGATGATCGAGCCTGCGGTGGCTGCCGGGCTGGCATTCCTGTTTCTCAGGGAAGTCCTTTCCCCATGGGAGGTCATGGGGTGTGTCTTGCTTTTCTTCGCTATGCTGACACTCTGGCTTGATGAACAACTCGAAGAGGATGCAAGTCATTCGCCAAGTCGTATCAATACCGCGTCATCATGAACGTCCGGGGTCATCCCGTAGCTAAACCGAACATCCCTGCGAACCAATCGCCTTAACGTAATTTGGGGAACTCGCTTGAACATCGACGCACCGCAAACATCGCAGGGTAGTCGAGTCCTCGTTGTCGACGACAGCGCCATGAGCCGCCGCAAGATGGCGATGGCCGTAAAGAAACTTGGGCATGATCGGGTCATCGAGGCACACAGCGGCGAATCGGCGTTGTCCATTCTGAAAGAAAACGACGTCGATCTGATCCTTCTCGATATCATGATGCCCGGCTTGGACGGGTTCGGCGTGCTGGAGGTGCTGCGTGCCGACAAGCGGCTGTCCTCGATACCCGTCCTGGTGATTTCCGGGATGGACGGCGATATGGAAAGCGTCGCTCGCGCCATCGAACTGGGGGCTACTGACTTTCTGCCGAAAGAATTCAACGCCGTCCTCTTTCGAGCACGGGTCGAGGCCTGCATTGAGAAAAAGCGCCTGCGCGATGGCGAACTGGATTACCTTGCGCAAGTGGATCGGATTGCCGAAGCGGCCAGATTCATGGAGGAACAAGCCTTCCATCCTTCGAAGCTCGGCCTTTCGGGCGTGGCCGTCCGCGACGACTCGATAGGGCGGCTGGCGCGCGTTTTCTCCGAGATGGCCCAGCAGGTCTATGACCGTGAACGCGCACTCAGCCGAAGCGTGCGGACGGCAAAGGGGCTCGTCCTACTGCTCCTCGCGGGCATTGTCGGCGGTCTCATGGTACCCATGTCAGCGTTGCTGTTCAGCCGAATCCCGATGGCCACCGGTCTGTCGTTCTGGGGCGACCTGCTGCCGGGCATCCTGTGCTTGGGCGGCGCGGCGCTGATGGGACGGGTCGGAACTTTGTCGCGTCAGACTCTCGTGTTCCTCACTGCCTGGGCCATACTTAATGTCGTTCCTGGGATCATCCTGTTCGAGGCGACAGAGCGGGTCAGTGGGATCACACTGTCCATCATCCTGGCATTTCAGGGACTGAGTGTCTTCGCCATCGCAGCGGCTTTGCGCATGGAGGAGGCGTCCTGGCGGCGCTTTTTGGGCTTGCTCGTCGGACTTTCCGGCGCAGTTGCTCTTATTTCGGCGCGCGGGACTGCCGACGGCATCAACCCCTGGATCTGGGTGCTCATCGCCATATCGATTCCCATTCTCTGGGCCATAACCGATGTCTTGATTGCGGCGGGCGAATCCAAGAGCACGATGTCTCCCTTAGGTGCCTTGGGCGTCATGTATCTTCTATCGGCGCTTCTAACGCTTCCGTTTGCCCTGGCGCAGGGTCAGTTGTTCATGCTTTCGCCCGACCTCGGGCCGGGCTTCTGGCTTATCCTCCTGAACGCTCTCGTCGATACCGCCAACTACGTCTTCTATTTGCTCCTGATTGCGGTGGCCGGGGCGGTGTTCGCAAGTCAGACCGCCTACGTCACAACACTGGCGGGCGTCTTCTGGAGCATCCTCTTGCTGGGAGAGCAGATGACAACCGGAGCCACGATTGCGCTGGCCTTGATTTTTGCGGGTCTGCTGGTGGTCGGACCGAAGCGAGAGGCCGCTGATCTTGAAATCCAGTTCGTACCCAAGGCGCAGCGCAGAGGTTTAGGCGGAGTCTTTCGCCGATCATGACGGAATGGCACCGACGAAGATGGAGCATACTTTGACCAGCACCGCGAACAGCCCTGAAAGCAAACCGTTGGATGGCTTGCTCGAAAAGGAAATGGCGGGCTACAAAGCCTTCTTCGAGGCCAGCCCCCAACCGCTGTTTGTGGAAGATTGGTCTAGGGTCAAGCGGTACCTGGACGAATTGCAGGCGACGGGCGTGGTTGATCTTGTCGACCATTTCCGGACCAACCCCGCTGAGGCAGCGCGGATACCCCATCTTGTGGAATGGACGCTGATCAATGCGGTTGGATTGGCGCTTTACGGAGTTTCGTCTGTGCAGGAACTCGCCGATTTCTTCCGCAGTGGGGCCGGCGCGGAAATGTCCTGGTGGGAATCAGCGCGTATTTTTCAGGCCTTTGCTGATGGAAACAAAGAGTTCAGGCAGGAAAGGATCGATTTCACGATCACAGGCGAGTCCATTACCGTAGTCGAAGTCTTCCGGATCGCTGAAGGGCACGAGGAAAACTGGTCGCAGGTATACGCGTCTGTCAGCAACATCACCGAATTGCGCTCGGTCGAGACAGCGCTGCGTGACGAGCAGGATCGCTACAAAGCCCTGCTAGAGCGCTCCGAGGGGCTGCTGAGCGCCGCGGAGGAGCGGGCCGAGGAACTGTCGGCCATCGTCAAGATTGGAAAGAATCTTGAGGGCCTGCTGGACATCGACGCAGTCTGTCTCATGATCGGTGATACGGTGCGGGAGCATTTCGGCGCTGAAGTGACGGAGCTTTTGCTTCACAACGAAACGACCGGCATGATCGAGCTACCCTATTCGTATTACAATGGCTACATGGAAGGTGAGCCCTTCGAATTTGGCGAAGGGCTGGCGTCGATAATCATCACCACGAACATTCCCCTCCTTTACGGCACAGAAGCGGAGATGGATGCGGACGGCGCTCTGATGGTGAATCCCGAAGATGATACGCAATCCTACATCGGCGCTCCCATCATCGGCAGCGGGCGGGTACTGGGCGTGCTCACCGTACAATCCTACGAACGCCACGCCTATACCGAGGACAATCTGCGGTTCCTGCAGATCGTTGGCAATTCGGTCGGCGCCGCCATCGAGAATGCGCGATTGTTCGGCGAAACGCAGCGACTCCTCAGCGAAGCGAAAGAGCGCAACGCGGGACTGGGCTTCGTCAACAGTGTGCAAGATGCGCTGGCCGCCGGTCTCGAACCGCAGGCGATTTACGAGATCATGGGCGCGAAGATGGACGAGGTCTTCGATGCGCAAGTGTTGGACATCTGTCTGTTCGACGAGGCAGAGGGGGTGTTCCGTTTTCCCTACACGATCGAGCGCGGCAAGCGCTATCCTGATCAACCGATGCCGTTTGTCGGTTACCGTCGGCATGTCATGCAGTCCGGCGAACCGCTTCTGCTTGGGGAGGACATGGCGGCGGCGCGAAAGCGCTATGGCAACCCCGAGAGCCGGCAGGGCGAGCCGCCGAAATCCTGCCTGTTCGTGCCGCTTGCCTACGAAGGCAAGCTTCGGGGCGTCATTTCGCTGCAGAACCTTGAACGCGAGAATGCCTTCGAACAGTCGGATGTCGACCTGATGACCTCGATTGCCAGCATGGCGGGGGTCGCCTTGCAACGCGCAATGCTGTTCAACGAGACCCAGCGGCTTTTGAAGGTCACCTCCGACGATCTGGTCAAGCTTCGCGAAATGGAGCGTTCGCTGACGGCGGCCAAGGAAGCGGCGGAGTCCGCCAACAGCGCAAAAAGCGCCTTTCTGGCCACGATGAGCCACGAGATCCGGACACCGATGAACGGCATCATCGGCATGACCCATCTGTTGACCTCCACCAGACTCGATGCTGAACAAAGAGAGTATTGCGACATCATTGCGCAAAGTTCCGAGGCGCTGTTGACTGTCATCAACGACATCCTCGATTTTTCAAAGATCGAGGCGGACAAACTCGACATCGAGGTGGCCGCTTTCGACCTGTTTGCCACGGTGGAGCAAGCGCTGGACGTCATCGCTCCGCGCGCTGCCGAGAATGCCCTGGAGCTGATCTACTGGATCGACCCGACGATTCCGCGGCAGTTGACGGGCGATGCCATGCGGTTGCGGCAGATTCTTCTCAACCTGCTGAACAACGCGGTGAAGTTCACGGAACAGGGAGAAGTCTTCCTGCGGGTTTCGCGCAGCACCGATACCGTCGCGGGGCAACTTACGCTTCAATTCCAGATCATCGACACCGGTATCGGCATTCCGGCCGACCGGCTTGACCGTCTGTTCAAGTCCTTCAGCCAGGTTGATGCTTCGACGACGCGACGCTACGGCGGGACGGGTCTTGGGCTGGCAATTTCCAAGCGGCTTGTCGAACTCATGGGGGGATCAATCACCGTGAGGTCAGAAGTTGGACGGGGAACCGAGTTCTCGTTCGACCTTCCCGTGAGCCCGGCTGAGCAGATACCTCCCGCAGAGACCGGGTCGCCAAGCGCGGCCGTCATCCGTGGAAGTATGGCGATGATCGTCGATGACAATGCAACGAACCTGCGGGTGCTGGAGCTTCATCTGCGCAGTTTCGGAATGGCTTCAATTCAGGCCAATGGACCTGAAGAGGCGCTGCGCTTGCTGGCGTCCGTGGCGCGGCCGGATATCATCATCCTCGACATGCAGATGCCCGGAATGAGCGGCGTCGATCTGGCAAGGATGATACGGGCCCATCCCGAGGGCCGGTCCGTTCCCCTGATCCTGTTCAGCTCGCTGCAAGTGACTAGATCAACCATCGCCGAGCTGGACGGGAACGACCTGTTCTCTGGCTACCTCATGAAGCCGATCAAACCCTCGGCGCTGCTTGAGGCGATCGGATCGGTCTTGCACTCGGAACGCCGTATAGTCGGCCCCGAACCAGCCTCGGGCGCTTCGCAACTGGCCATCCGTCTTTCCGATGAAATCCCCTTGCGCATACTGGTGGTGGACGACCATCCGACGAACCGCAAGTTCTGCGCTGCGGCACTTCGAAAGCTCGGGTTCGATCCGGAGATGGCTTCTAGCGGCGAGGATGCCGTTGAAACGGCCCGCCTGACGGTTTTCGATACGGTGCTGATGGACATCGAGATGCCGGACATGGACGGGATTGAGGCGACCACCAAGATTCGCAGCCTTCGACCGGAAGCGGAATTGCCCTACATGATCGCATTGACGGCCAATGCCATCGCGGGCGATCGCGAGAAGTATCTGCGCGCAGGGATGGACGATTACGTCAGCAAGCCGATCGATATCGCCGAACTCATACGTGCTCTGCGGGCGGCCGCCGAGGCAAAGCGTCGGCTGCAGCGGGCGGCAATCGGCAGCGGGGGGAACGCCAATGGGTCTGACAGCTGAGGCACTAAAACGTCTTCGTGACGCAGTGGGCGATGACGATCTGATTGTCGCCGATATCTTGCAGAGTTTTGTTGATGAGGTAGACAGCCTTCTCGACAAGCTATCATCTGCCGCTCAGACAAGTGACTTAGTGACACTTAAGCGCGTCGCACACACTTTGAAGTCGTCGTGCCGCGACCTTGGGGATCATCAGACAGGCGCCAAGTGCGCGGATCTCGAGGACAGATCGAGCAAGGAAGGCGTGTTGGACGCAACCGTGTCTGCCGCCGCTATATCAACTGCATGCCGTGACCTGAAGCTGGAAGTCCAACGGTACATCAGCTCACTTCAAGTCCAACCGCCGGAAGTATAAGGTGTGGCGGCCCGCGCGGTCACCTCGGGGGCAGGGCTTGAGCCTACAAAACTTTCATGTGGTGTGGGCGGGTCAGGCCCCAATCAGGGTCAAGCGCTGTGTTTGAAGCGCCAAGACGCCTTACCGGTCTCTCTCTCTCTCTCTCTCTCTCGGTGGTGAGTGAGAGTGTTGAGCAACTGGGCGGTCCGGTTCGCATGGGGGATCCCGACCTGCGTGACGACGCTGGCGAAGGTGACGGTTCGGGTATTCACAACCGTCGTACCCGCGACCGTGGCCGTGGCCGAGCCGATGTTGACGATGACCTGCCCCCCGGAAGTTCGCTCACTCTGATGTAGAGTCTGCCCAACCTGAAGGAGCAGACGACATGAGTGTTGATTTTCACCCAGAAGTGACCCGGGTTTTTCATCGAGAATTGACCCGCCTGAAGGTTATGTTCTGCGGGTTATGCTTGGGTCAAGGCATGCGTGGTCTCCCTTTTCGTTTTGGCTACTGCTGAGCTTGCCTTGAAGCGGAAGCTGTCGTTTCCGGTCTCAAGGATGTGGCAGCGGTGGGTGAGTCGATCGAGCAGGGCG
>JBKBOF010000040.1:21113-21378 GCA_046294955.1 Paracoccaceae bacterium | reverse complement strand
CCTGATCATCCCGAAATCGCCAGGATACAGGCTTGGTCGGGGCTGACCGATCTGTTTTGTTGGGTCTTTGAGACAAACTCCACTGGAAGCTTGATCAAGATCATCGCCAGAGGCGTCACGGTTAGACCGCTGACATAACCAACTAGGTCCGCTTTGTCCCGAAAGCAGACGCTGAAGTTGTCGTGTATTCTGGCAACCTTTGAGTATTGAAAAGGGCCCCACAGGGCCCTTCTCCGTCAGGAATTTCTTGGCCTCAATGCCCCAG
>JBKBOF010000040.1:0-21103 GCA_046294955.1 Paracoccaceae bacterium | reverse complement strand
CGGCTTGGACAAAGCCCATTTCATGCGTCACACACAGCATGGTCATGCCCTCTTCCGCCAGCTCGATCATGGTATCGAGCACCTCTTTGATCATCTCGGGGTCGAGCGCAGAGGTGGGTTCGTCAAAAAGCATGATCCGAGGCTTCATGCACAAGGACCGGGCGATTGCCACGCGCTGCTGCTGCCCGCCTGACAACTGGCCGGGGTATTTGTGGGCCTGTTCCGGGATCTTCACCTTGCCCAGATAGTGCATCGCCACCTCCTCGGCCTCGCGCCGGGGGGTCTTTCGCACCCAGATCGGGGCCAACGTCAGGTTTTCAAGGATGGTCAGATGCGGGAACAGGTTGAAGTGCTGGAACACCATGCCAACCTCGGACCGGACCTTGTCGATGTTCTTCAGGTCAGAGGTCAGTTCGGTGCCATCGACGATGATCTGGCCTTGCTGGTGTTCCTCCAACCGGTTGATGCAGCGGATCAGCGTAGATTTGCCAGACCCCGATGGGCCGCAAATGACAATCCGCTCGCCCCGGTTCACGGTCATGTTGATGTCGCGCAGGACGTGGAACGTCCCATACCACTTGTTCATGCCTGTGATCTGGATGGCAACTTCGTCGCTGACCTGCATGTGGCTGCGGTCAATTTCGCGGGCGATGGCTTCGGACATGTTCCGGCTCCCTTAGCGATGATCGGTTTTCAGCTTGCCTTCCAGATACATCGAGTATCGGGACATGCCGAAGCAGATGATGAAGAAAATGGCCCCGACAAAGATGTAGGGCTCCCAGTAGATGCCCTTCCAGTCGGTGGAGGCGCGCACAGCGTCGGTGATACCCTTGAGCGGATCCAGAAGCCCTACGAACACTACAAGAGTGGTATCCTTGAACAACCCGATGAAGGTCGAGACGATGCCGGGGATCGAGATCTTGAGTGCCTGCGGCATGATGATCAGCCGCTGTGCTTTCCAGTAGTCCAGCCCGAGTGCATCCGCAGCCTCGTATTGACCGCGCGGCAAGGCGGCAAGCCCCCCCCGAATGACTTCGGCGATGTAGGCCGCCGCGAACAACACGACCATGATGATGACGCGCAGGATGATGTCGAAATCGGTGCCGGGTGGCAGGAAGTAGTTGAGCAGCAAGGACGCCGTGAACAGCAGGGTGATAAGCGGAACACCCCGGATGAACTCGATAAACCCGACCGACAGCTTGTTCACGATGAACATGTCAGACTGCCGACCCAAGGCCAGCATGATGCCCAAAGGCAGCGAAAAGGTGATACCGGTAAAGCCGATGGTGAACGCCAGAACAAAGCCGCCGAATTCACGCGACCGAACCCCTTGCAGACCGATGGGAATCAGCGATTGCAGCGCGTCGGCTGCCGGACCAGCCAGAAAAAGCCACCACAACACCGGTGCAAGAACCGCGACAATGGCCGCGGCAATCGTTCCGGCAATTGGGTGAACAACCTTCGCACCGATGTAGCCGATCGCAAATCCTGCCATTGCCATGACTGGAACCCAGACCGAACCGCCCCAGAGTAACCAGAACCCAACTGCCGGATAGATCAGCGCGAACCACAGCATCTTTCGAGGCAATTTGTCGAACAGCACAGGGGCCATCGCAATCAGCATCAGCACAAAAGCCAGAACCGGCCGCCAGTACTGATCGGACGGGTAAAACCCGAACAGGTACTGCGGCCAGCGTTCGCGGATCACCGCCCAGCAAGCCCCGGTCACACCCTCGCCATAACGGGCAGCAAGGATCTGACGACATTCGGACAGGCTACCAGCATCCCAGACCGACCGCGACAGCCACGGTGCGATCTGAAGCACGATATAGGCCACTGCCCCGATACCCAGCACGGTCAGAATAACATTCAGCGGTGACGAGAACAGGTTCTCGCGCACCCATTTCACGGCCCCCGCTTCGGTGAGCGGCGGCGACTTTTCAGGCAGCATTTCGGTGCGCACGAAGGTGCTGGTACTGGTGTTCATCTCAGCGCTCCTTCAGCTTGACAGAATTGTTGTAGATGTTCATCGCGCCCGAAATGATCAGGCTGATGATCAGATAGATCAGCATCAGAAGCATCATCGCCTCCAGCCCCCGGCCGGTCTGGTTCAGCGTGATGCCGCCCAGTGTGCCGCGCAGATCCATATAACCGACGGCAATGGCCAACGATGAGTTTTTGGTCAGGTTCAGGTATTGCGAAATCAGCGGCGGGATGATGACGCGCATGGCCTGAGGCAGGATGATCAGGCTCATCGTGCGGCCCGGACGCAGGCCAAGGGCGAAGGCTGCTTCGGATTGCCCGCGAGAGATGGCGTTGATCCCGGAGCGCACGATTTCGGCGATGAAGGCGGCTGTGTAAAGCGTTAACGCAAGCCACAGCGCCACAAGCGAGTTCGACACCTGCAACCCGCCCGTGAAGTTGAACCCTTGCAGACTTGGGCTATCAAGATGCGTGCCTAGGAACAGAAAGACCAGAATGATCGGGGCGAAAAGGGCAAGGATGGATTGCCACCATGTCGTCGGCCTGTCACCCGTCGCTTCCTGGATACGGGTTGCCCGCCGCAGGATAGCACGATTTATCAGGAAACCACCAACCAGGGCGATGATGATCAGCGCCAGATCAAGGTTAAGCCAAAGCGGACCCAATGGCAGCCAGCCCATCGAGTTATCAAACAACAGCCAAGGTATGGCGGTGTAGCGGTTTGTAAACGCGACCGTGTCGAAAAGAGCCATGGTCGCAGCCGGATTTTCGCCCCGGAAGGCATTTGGCGCAGGCAGTGCCTCGGTGAAAACCGTGTAGATGATCAGGATCCACAGCAGCAGCGGAATGTTGCGGAAGATTTCGACATAGACCGTCATCAAACGGGCAACCACCCAGTTTTTCGACAGGCGCAACACACCGGCAATCACGCCCACAACCGTCGCCGCGATACAGCCCAGAAAGGCGATCAGCAGCGTGTTGAGCAATCCGACCAGCGTCGCACGGGCATGCGTGCTGTCGTTTGTGTATTCAACAAGCGTCTGGTTGATGTCATAGCCTGCACGGTTCCACAGGAACCCGAAGTCTATGCCCCGGCCCAGAGCCGCAAGGTTGCGCAACAGGTTGTCGATAAGCCATCCCGCCCCTGCCATGACAAGGATCAGCACGAAAATCTGAATGGTGATCGAGCGATATCGGGTGTCGTAGATGAGCATCCCGAGCCGAAAGCCAGCTTTCGGTTCATCCGTAACTACGGCCATGTGTATTCCCCTAATATCCGCGCGTAACCGGGCTTTGCCCTTGTTGCTGAGGCAATTGCCTCAGACGCTGCGGATGACCCTGTTGCAGGAAATGGTTGGGACGCGCCGTTACAGCGCGCCCCGAAAGTCAGCCGATCAGCGGAACGGCGGGGTGTAAAGCAGGCCACCCTGGGTCCACTGTGCGTTCAGGCCGCGGGCAAGACCGATCGGGGTCGACTCACCGATGGTTGCAGCGAAGATCTCGCCATAGTTGCCGCTGGCTTTGATCGCATTCTTGGCCCACTGCGGATCAAGACCGATCATCTTGCCCAACTCGCCCGACGTGCCCAGCAATCGCTGGATTTCCGGGTTTTGCGACGAAGTTGTCAATTCTTCGATATTAGCCGACGTAATGCCGAATTCTTCTGCCGCAATCAGGGCGTTCAGAGTCCAGCGGATGATGTCGCCCCAGGCGCTGTCACCATGGCGCACGGCAGGCCCAAGCGGTTCTTTGGAGATGATTTCCGGAAGGATGATGTGGTTTTCCGGATCTGCAAAGGATGCGCGGGTTGCGGCAAGCCCGGATGCATCGGTCGTGTATGCGTCGCAGGCACCGGCCAGATACTGCTGTTCACCTTCGGCATTGGTTTCAATCGGAACCGCCGTGTAGGTCATGTTGTTGGCCTTGAAGTAGTCGGCCAAGTTCAGTTCTGTGGTGGTGCCGGTCTGGATGCAGATCGTCGCGCCGTTCAGCTCTTTGGCCGAGGACACGCCAAGATCCTTGCGGACCATGAAACCTTGACCGTCATAGTAGTTCACGCCCACGAAATCCATTTTCAGGTCGGTGTCGCGCGAAAACGTCCAGGTGGTGTTGCGGGTCAGAAAGTCGATCTTGCCCGAGGTCAGCTGTTCAAAGCGGTCCGAAGACGTGGTGGGAATATAGACGACTTTCGATGCATCGCCGAAAATGGCGCCGGCGACGGCTTTGCACAATGCCACGTCAAAGCCTTGCCAGTTGCCGCTTGCGTCCGGGGCGGCAAAGCCGACCAGCCCGGTATTGACGCCACAGTTCAGTTCGCCACGGGCCTTGACGGTATCAAGGGTCGAGGCACCCTGCGCCAGCGCCACACCTGCAAAGAGAGTGGTGGCGGCAAGGGTGCCGAGGAATACGGATTGTTTCATTCTTACCTCATCCTGAGTGGTCAGCCTTGGGCCGACATTTTTGATTGCCCCGAGGCCCGATACCGGACGGACGGGGGCGAAACTAGTGGAGGTTTGCCTCTCCCAGCCCTGTCAGTTTCTTCCGAAGCGGTTTGAAAGGTCAAGCATGTCGCACATCTTTGCCTAAATTCTTTGCATTTAAGGCGTTTGGGTGCAGTCCTGCGCAATATGCCGTCGCCCTGCCGGTGGTTTGGGCAGGATTGTTACCCGCACAATCCAAAGAATCGCTCTGCGCACAGAAATGCGGCACGGCGCAAAGCTTCCTGGTTGGCCGCCTCATCGTCTTCGCCCCACAGTTCGACCTGCCAGGCTTCATCGATTCGGCTTAGGGCAAAGGCCTCGGGCCCGGAAAGCCGCCGGCGTGCTACGGCAAGTCCCAGCACCAGCGAACCAGAGATCGCAACAAGGTCATGCAGAGCCGCCATCTGGAATGGCGAGACAGACGCCACATGGTCGCGCAACCGGATCAGGCTGTCGTCAGGCTGTGCGATGGGGATCACACCATGGGTCACGTTCAGCGACGCGCCAAGATCGTCATGCGCCCATACCAGAAGCGGATCCCAGGCCAGTGCCTGCCGCCGGATCAATGCCTCAGGTTCAGGTGCGCGATAGCACAGCAGGTCGGTCGCGCCATAGTTTGACACCTCGTCCACTACGGCGTCAAACATCGGTGCCACCTTGTCGATGGCAGAGTTGGCCGCGCGGGTCAGGGGCATGCTGTCGGGCTTGATGATGCCGTGCTGTGCATCCCATTCGGCGGCAATCGCCTCGGCCATTGTCAGGGTCGGCACGACCAGGGGCTGCTTTGCCGGAGTTTTGACCGGACGGGCATCAAGGCGGACAGTAAAGCCTGCATCACAGGCTTCGGCCTGCGCCGCCTGCCAGAACCGCTTTGCCGTCCATCCACTCACTTGAACACCTCGAACGGGTCGGATGGGACGTCCTTTTCGTTCCAGTCCAGAAGTTTCCACGTCCGCGCCATATGTTCTGGCAAGGGCGCAGTGAACGTCATCATCTCTTTGGTGATCGGGTGCTGCACCGACAAACTGCGGGCATGCAGGTGCATCTTCTTCGACATCTCGCCACCGGCCTGCGACCCCCAGCCGTCGCCCATGTTATCCTGGGCCGACCCGCCATATTTGCCATCCCCTATGATCGGATGTCCCAGTTCGGCCATATGGGCACGCAACTGATGGGTGCGCCCTGTGATCGGCTCCAACGCCATCCACGACATGCGAGTGCCCAGAAACCAAAGGGTGAAATAGTCTGTATGCGCCCGTTTTGCGTCGGGAAACTCCGCCATTTTGGCGGGATGAATGCAGATCATCTTTTCGCCTTCCCCGCCGCGACCATGGCCGGGGGCTTTCATCAGCCCGTACTTGATCGATCCCTGCCGGGGGTGCGGCACGCCCGCGACCAGTGCCCAATAGATTTTGCGGGTATTGCGGTGACGCAACGCCTCGGACAGGGCCCGCGCCACGCGGTCGGTGCGTGCCAACATAAGGACACCCGAGGTGTCCTTGTCCAGCCGGTGAACCAGCTTGGGCCGGTCCTTGTAGCCAAACTTCAACGCCTCGGTCAGGCCGTCAACATGACGATCCCCCTGCCCGGACCCGCCTTGGGACGGAAGGCCCGCAGGCTTGTTCAGGATGATGATATGTTCATCCTTCCACAGCACCGCGTTCTGGATCATCTTGGCATCGGCGGCGTTGACGCGGCCCTCTGCCGGACGGCTGGGCGCTTCAGTGTCGGGTAACGGCGGCACGCGGATGGTCTGGCCGGGGGCCACACGATCCGCCGCTTTAACCCGCGCGCCATCGACCCGGATCTGCCCGGTGCGGCACATTTTTTCGACATGGCCTTGCGTCAGTTGCGGAAACCGGCGCTTGAACCACTTGTCCAGCCGCTGTTCGCCTTCATCCTCGGACACTGTCAGAAGCTTCACACCGCTCATATCATGGACCTTGCAAGTTGGAGGCCGGCCACAAGTGCAGCAAGCGAGAGAATGACGGATGCCCCGACATAGCCCAGTGACAGCCAGTTCTGCCCGCGTTCCCACAGGCTGATGCTATCGAGCGAAAAGGTGGCAAAGGTGGTGAACCCGCCAAGGACGCCGGTCAAGAGGAACGGGGCAAGCCGCATGCCGCTCTTTTCCGCCAAGACCACGAACAGAAACCCCATGATGAACGACCCCGCAACGTTCACCACCAGCGTGCCATAGGGAAATCCAGTGCCGAACGCGCGTAGGCTGGCAAGCTGCACCAGATAGCGCAGGCCGGGACCGATCGCCCCTCCCAGGGCGACTTGAGACAGTGTCAGGATCATGCGCAGGTCTTTGCGTCGGTTGCACTGATTTGTCAACGGCGGGAGGGGTGCGCGGTCTAAGTGTCCTGACGTTTCGCCCGAAGTTTGGCAAAATAATCCACCCGCTTTTTCAACTCGCGCTCGAACCCGCGTTCGGGGGGCAGATAGAACACCGGGCGCTTCATGCCCTCGGGGAAATAGTCCTGCCCGGAAAATCCATCCTCTGCATCATGGTCATAGGCGTATCCGGATCCGTAGCCGATGTCTTTCATCATCTTGGTCGGTGCGTTCAGGATATGCCGGGGCGGCATCTGGCTGCCCGTTTCGCGGGCTGCCGCTCGAGCGGCTTTGTACGCCGTGTAGACCGCGTTCGATTTTGGGGCGAGTGCAAGATAGACCACCGCATTGGCCAAGGCCAACTCGCCTTCGGGGCTGCCCAGGCGTTCATAGGTGTTCCAGGCGTCCAGACAGACACTTTGCGCCTGCGGATCGGCAAGGCAGATATCCTCCACCGCCATCCGGGTCAGGCGGCGGGCCAGAAAGCGCGGGTCTTCGCCGCCTTCCAGCATGCGCGCAAACCAGTAAAGCGCAGCGTCCGGGTCAGACCCACGCACCGATTTGTGCAAGGCGCTGATCAGATTGTAGTGTTCTTCGCCGGATTTGTCGTATTTGGCGGCGCGGCGCATCAGGCGGGTGGCAAGCTGGTCGCGGTTCATCGGCGTGCCCAAGCGCCATGCCGCAACCTGTTCGATCAGGTTCAGCAGCGCGCGCCCGTCACCGTCAGCCATATCAAGCAACGCCTCGCGCGCCTCGCCGGTCAGCGGCAGGGTGCGCTGCAACTCCTTCTCTGCCCGTTGCATCAGACGTTCCAGATCGGCAAGGTTCAACCGCTCCAGCACGATCACCTGAGCACGGGACAAAAGCGCCGCATTCAGCTCAAAGCTGGGGTTTTCGGTGGTCGCGCCGACCAAACGGATGGTGCCATCCTCCATGTGCGGCAAAAAGCCATCTTGTTGGGCTTTGTTGAAGCGATGGATTTCATCAACAAAAAGCAGTGTGCCCTGACCGTTTTGGCGCCGTATCTTTGCAGATTCGAACACTTTCTTCAAATCCGGGACACCAGTGAATATCGCACTGATCTGAACAAAGGTCAGATCGGTTTCGCGGGCCAGCAGCCGCGCGATCGTGGTCTTGCCGACACCCGGCGGCCCCCACAGAACCAACGACGACAGGCTGTGCGCCGCCAGCATCGCGCCCAACGGCCCCTCGGGGCCAAGGACATGGTCCTGCCCGATGACCTCGGACAGCGATTTCGGACGCAGGCGGTCGGCCAAGGGACGCGGTCCTTCGGCTTTTGGGGCGGCGGCGGTGTCGAACAGATCTGCCATGACGATACGATACGCCCCATCCCGCTCGGGGGCCAGAGCCGGAAATACAACAAGACACTCCGCACCACGTCATCGGATACCGATTTATCGGCGCAGCCACGGTCGGCATGTCCCGCTCGCGCCAGAGTGCTTTAGATTTGGATCCGGAGTCTGCTAGGGTATCGGCACACGACACCGGGGAGGGTTAAGCGTGCTGGATGTCGCGCATGATTGGCGATTGGTTCTTGCGTCATTAGCCATTGCGCTGATGGCGGGTTTTACCGGTCTGTCCTTGACCCGTGGCGCATCCAGATTGGACGTGTCCAGACGCAAAGCCGTGGTGTCGATGGCTGCGGTGGCTTTGGGCGGAGGCATCTGGTCGATGCACTTTGTTGCAATGCTGGGCCTGCAACTTCCGATCCTGTTCTATTACGATGCCCTTATCACGCTGATTTCGGCGCTGGTCGCCATCCTTGTGGCGGGTGTTGCCCTTCTGATCCTGCACTTCCGCCCCCGCACGCCGGGAAGCATCACCGTCGCCGGGACGATCATCGGCGCGGGAATCCCCTTGATGCACTACATCGGCATGTCCGGGATCGAGCTGTGCCGTCCGGTCTATACCCCGTTTGGGATTGCAGCCGCCCTTTTGGCATCGGTCGTGTTGTCGATCTTGGCCATGCGCATTGCATACGGCGAACGCGGGCGGCGCAATATCTTGCTGGGCACGCTGGGTTTTGGTGTGGCCGTGGTGGTGGTGCATTTTGCCGCCATGGCGGGCACCGGGTTTGTCGCGACCGCCACGACCGGCCAGATCGGACCGCAGATCGGAAATGAGGCGCTGGCCATGGTGGTGACCGTATCGGCCTTCCTGATCTCGGCCGCATTTCTGCTGACCGGCGTGACCTTCGCGCCTGACCCTGCACGGGCGGTCACATCAATGCCGGATGTTGCCGCGCCTGTCGCGCCGGCAGAGCCCATCGCCATACGCATCCCTCATGAGCGCGAGGGGCGCACGTTCTTTATCGACCCTACCAACGTCGGAGCGATCAGGGCCGAAGGACACTACACCCTTCTGATGCGCGGGACCGAAGCGCTGTTCTGTCCTTGGTCCATCTCAGAAGCGCAGGATCGGCTGGCGCCTGTAGGCTTCATCCGGGTGCATCGCAGCTTTCTTCTCAATCCGGCCCATGTGGCGCGCTTCGAACGCGGAAAAGATTCGGGACAATGTTGGCTGGAAGGCAATGATACGTTGCGCGTGCCCGTCGCCCGTGCCCGATTGCCTGACCTGCGCGCGGCCCTTGGTGTCTGACAGACGTCGCTATTCGTGAAGCTATTTCGCAATTCGCGCAAAATGTAGCGGGATTCGGGGTGCACCTCTCGGCATGCGTGTCGGCTTCAATAGCGTTGGATCAAGCGCTTTGCAGCGCGTTATCGTCGTGAATCTTTGGGAGGGGATCATGATACCCGCAGCTTTTGAATACCACCGGCCCACCAGCATTTCGGCAGCCCTCGGGGTGCTGACGGAGTTCGGGGACGAGGCCCGCGTGATCGCGGGCGGCCACAGTCTGATACCGATGATGAAGTTGCGGATGGCTGACATTGCCCATCTGGTCGATCTTCAGGCGGTGGAAGAACTGCGCGGCATCTCGGTATCGGATGGCACGGTCATCCTTGGTGCCATGGTGACACAAGCCGCACTGATTTCGCATCAGAGTCTGGCCGAGGCGGCCCCGATCCTGCGCGAGGCGGCGCTTCAGATCGCCGACCCGCAGGTGCGGTATATGGGAACGATCGGTGGAAATGTGGCAAATGGCGATCCGGGCAACGATATGCCCGGTCTGATGCAATGTCTTGACGCCCGCTTTACCCTAGTCGGTCCCGGTGGCAGCCGCGATGTGGCGGCGCGCGACTTCTATCACTCGGCCTATATGACGGAACGCGCGGACGACGAGATCCTGACCCGGATCAGCTTTGCCGTGCCGAAGGGCGGCTTTGCCTACGAAAAGCAAAAGCGCAAGATCGGGGACTACGCTACGGCTGCGGCGGCAGTGCTCATCACCGCGTCAGGTGGCAGGGTAGAAAGTGCATCCATCGCCATGACCAACCTTTCCGACACGCCGATCTGGTCAGAAGGCGCGGGCACCGCACTGCTTGGCACCGATTGTGGTCCCGATGCGGTAAAGGCGGCCGTTGGGCAAATGCTGGGGGATATTGATCCGCAACAAGACAACCGTGGACCGATCGCGTTCAAGCGCCATGTGGCGGGCGTGATCCTTGGCCGTGCCATAGCACGCGCTTGGTCGCGGGCATAGGGGGGGGCAAAATGGCAAAGAAGATGCAGATCACGCTGACGGTGAATGGCGAAGAACACGAGGTTCTGGCCGAACCACGCGAATTGTTGATCCATGTCCTGCGGGAGCGGCTGGCGCTGACCGGCCCGCATATAGGTTGCGAAACCAGCCATTGCGGTGCCTGCACTGTGGATATGAACGGCATGTCGGTCAAAGCCTGTACCGTCTTGGCGGCCCAAGCCGACGGCGCGCATATCACGACCATCGAGGGCCTCGGCTCGCCCGATGCCCTGCATGTGCTGCAGCGATCATTTCGTGAACACCACGGGCTGCAATGCGGCTATTGCACCCCAGGAATGATCACACGCGCGCATCGCCTGCTGATCGAAAATCCAAGCCCAACCGAAGAAGAGGTGCGGTTTGGCATGGCCGGGAACCTGTGCCGGTGCACCGGGTATCAGAACATCGTCAAGGCCATCCTTGCAGCGGCCTCCGAGATGAACGCAAAGGAGGCTGCGGAATGAACGACCTGACCCCATCACGCGAAGAGCGTGTCGAAAAGCTGAAAGGTCTGGGATCGTCGCGCAAGCGGGTCGAGGATGTGCGATTTACCCAAGGCAAAGGCAACTACGTTGACGACATCAAGATGGCGGGGATGCTGTTTGGTGATTTCGTCCGCTCGCCCTATGCCCATGCGCGGGTGAAATCCATCAACGCCGATGCGGCAAAGGCGCTGCCGGGTGTGATCGCGGTGCTGACCGCAGCTGATCTGGAACCGCTTGGTCTGCACTGGATGCCGACCCTTGCAGGCGACAAGCAGATGGTGCTGGCTGATGGCAAGGTGCTGTTTCAGGGGCAGGAAGTGGCCTTTGTTGTCGCCAAGGACCGCTATATCTGCGCGGACGCCATCGAACTGGTCGAGGTGGATTACGAAGAACTGCCCGTGGTCGTGGATCCGTTCAAGGCGTTGGTCGAAGGTGCGCCAGTCCTTCGCGAAGACCTGAACGGCATCATGTCCGGTGCGCACGGCCCGCGCAAACACCACAACCACATCTTTCTGTGGGAAGTCGGCGACAAGGAGGCGACCGAGCAGGCGATCGGAGCCTCGGACGTGGTGGCCGAGGAGATGGTCTATTATCACCGCACCCATCCCTGTCCGCTGGAAACCTGCGGCTGCGTGGCCAGCATGGACAAGGTCAACGGCAAGCTGACCGTTTGGGGCACGTTTCAAGCGCCGCATGTGGTGCGCACGGTGGCGTCGCTGCTGTCTGGGATCGAAGAGCACAACATCCGCGTGGTGTCGCCCGACATCGGCGGCGGCTTTGGCAATAAGGTCGGAGTCTATCCGGGTTATGTCTGCTCCATTGTGGCGTCCATCGTCACCGGTAAGCCGGTGAAATGGATCGAGGACCGGATGGACAACCTGATGGCTACTGCGTTTGCCCGCGATTACTGGATGAAGGGCCGTATCAGCGCCACCAAAGAGGGCAAGATCACCGGCCTGCACTGCCATGTCACCGCTGACCATGGCGCATTTGATGCTTGCGCCGACCCAACCAAATTCCCTGCCGGCTTCTTTTCAATCTGCACAGGGTCTTATGACATTCCGGTGGCCTATGTCGGGGTGGACGGGGTTTACACCAACAAAGCGCCGGGCGGTGTTGCCTATCGCTGTTCATTCCGGGTGACCGAGGCTGCCTATTTCATCGAACGGATGATCGAGGTGCTGGCGATCGAGTTGAACATGGATGCGGCCGAGTTGCGCCGGATCAATTTCATCCGCAAAGACCAGTTCCCCTATCAATCGGCACTGGGCTGGGAATACGATTCTGGCGACTATCATACTGCCTGGGACAAAGCGTTGAAGGCGGTAAACTATGACGGACTGCGCGCCGAACAGGCACAGCGGCTAGAGGACTTCAAAGCCGGCAAGACGCGCAAGCTTATCGGGATTGGCCTGACACATTTCACAGAGATCGTGGGCGCAGGACCAGTCAAGAATTGCGACATCCTTGGCATGGGCATGTTTGATTCCTGTGAAATCCGCATCCACCCGACCGGATCAGCCATCGCCCGGCTAGGAACGATCAGTCAGGGTCAGGGGCATGCGACGACCTTTGCCCAGATCATCGCCAGCGAAATCGGACTGTCGGCGGACAGCATCACGGTGGAGGAAGGCGATACCGACACCGCCCCCTATGGCCTTGGCACTTACGGGTCACGGTCAACGCCTGTCGCAGGTGCAGCGACGGCGCTGTGCGGGCGCAAGATCCGGGCAAAAGCGCAGATGATTGCTGCCTATCTGCTTGAGGTCCACGACGGCGATCTGGAATGGGATGTGGACCGGTTCGTGGTCAAAGGCGCGCCAGAGCGGTTCAAGACGATGAAAGACATCGCCTATGCCGCCTATCACAATGCCATTCCAGGCATAGAGCCGGGGCTGGAGGCCGTCAGTTACTATGACCCGCCAAACATGACCTACCCCTTCGGTGCCTATATCGCGGTGATGGAGATCGACGTTGATACCGGCGAACATCAAGTCCGGCAATTCTATGCACTGGATGATTGCGGCACCCGCATCAACCCGATGATCATCGAAGGTCAGGTGCATGGCGGGGCCACCGAAGGCTATGCCATCGCGATGGGGCAAGAGATTGCCTATGATGAAATCGGCAACTGCAAGACCGGCACGTTGATGGATTTCTTCCTGCCAACCGCGTGGGAGACGCCGCATTACACCACCGACTTTACCGAAACACCGTCGCCGCACCACCCGATCGGGGCAAAAGGTGTCGGTGAAAGCCCGAATGTCGGTTCGGTCCCGGCATTTTCCAATGCGGTGCATGATGCTTTCCGGCCCTTTGGGCTGAAGCAATCGCATATGCCGCATGATCATTGGCGGATCTGGAAGATTGCCAATGACCTTGGTCTTCACAGCTGAAGGGAAAGGGATGGTCCCGGTTTGGGCCATCCCACCTGACTATGGAAAGCTGGACCGCATTGCAAACCGCCCTCGCCGATCAAGGCTATGTTGCCGCCGATGATCTTGCGATGGCGCTTCATTTGTCCTTGGTGCTGGGGCGTCCGCTGCTTCTGGAAGGGGCCGCTGGAGTCGGCAAAACCGAAGTAGCTCGGGCTTTGGCAGCAGCCAAGGACTGCACACTGATCCGACTGCAATGCTACGAGGGGCTGGATGCGGCGCAGGCGATCTACGAATGGAACTACCAACGCCAGTTGCTGGCGATCCGTGCGGCCGGGGATGGCAGCGCCGGGATGGAGTCTCGTCTGTTTTCGGAAGAATATCTGCTCGAACGGCCGTTGTTGCGCGCCATTCGTCAGCCCGTTGCCCCGGTCTTGCTGATCGACGAGATTGACCGTGCAGATGAGGAATTCGAGGCCTATCTCCTGGAGATCCTGTCCGACTTCCAGATCACCATACCCGAGATGGGGACCATCCACGCCGTAACCCGGCCCATGGTCATCCTGACGGCCAATGGCACGCGGGATTTGTCCGATGCATTGCGCCGCCGTTGTCTTTATGCGCACGTCGATTACCCGGACCGGACAACGGAACTGGCGATTTTGAAAGCGCGCTGTCCGCAGATCAACACGCATTTGGCGGAGCAAATCGTGGGCTTTGTGCAATCCCTGCGTGCTGAGGAGTTAGACAAGAAACCGGGCGTGGCCGAAATGCTTGATTTTGCAGCCGCATTGGCGGGCTTGGGCATTGCCGACCTGAGCCATGACCCGGTGGTGCTGCAAGCCGCTTTGGCAACGCTTCTGAAAACCCAAAGCGACCGCGCCTCGATCACGACCGAGGTTGCACAGCGTCTGGCAGGACGGGCCGCATGAGAGGTGCTGTCACCCGCTTTGCCGCCCGGGACGATGGACCAGCCCCGCGGGTGATCGGCTTCATGGCGCATTTGCGGGAAAATGGCTTTCGACTGGGCGTGGCGGAAACCCGTCTGGCACTTGCCGCCGTTGCCGCGACGGACACAAGCGAAATGGCCGTCCGTCGTGCCCTGAAATGCGTGGCCTGCGGCTGTGCAGACGACTGGGCCAGGTTCGACACGCTGTTCGACAGTTTCTGGCGCAATGGCGGGCGAGTGCGCAGCAAGGTGATGCCCTCGGCACCGACAGCCCACACACGCAACACTCGCTCGGCCGTCGGTCAAAGCACAGCAGGCGGTGGCAAGGCCGATGCTCCGGACACAGGCACAGGCGACAGCGAGGCCGGAGGCGACGGGCGGCTGATCGCCAGCACGGTACAAAACCTGATGAAGAAAGACCTGCGCGATATCGTGGGCACAGACGACATACAGCGCGCGGAACAGGTGGCCTACCGCCTTGGCCGTGCCTTGCGCGATCACCGGTCGCGCCGAAGAAAAGCCGCCCGACGCGGAACGCAACTGGACCTGCGGCGGACCATCCGAGGCTCGTTGGCAACTGGGGGAGATCCTTTGCGCCTTGCGCGCAAACGCCGCCCTGACAGGCCGGTGAAGATTGCGGCGCTGGTCGATGTTTCTGGATCCATGACGCTGTATGCCAAGCCATTTCTGGCCTTTCTGGCCGGGTTGATGCGGGCAGACCCAGCTTCCGACGCCTATCTTTTCCACACTCGGCTTGTGCGCGTGACCGAAGCCTTGCGCGATGATGATCCGTTTCGCGCGCTGAACCGCCTTACGCTTCTGGCCGACGGTTTTGGGGGGGGAAGCAAGATCGGTGATGCGCTACAGCACTTTGCCAGTACTTACGCGCGCCGGCTTGTGAATGGTCGCACCGTGGTCATGATCCTGTCCGATGGCTATGACAGCGCCCCTTCTGACGCGCTGGCCTTGGCCATGGCGCAGCTTGCCCGACGCGGCTGCCGGATCATCTGGCTGAATCCTCTGAAATCATGGCGAGATTACGCACCCGTGGCTGCAGGCATGGCTGCGGCACTGCCGCATCTTCACCTCTTTGCACCCGCTGCCACTCTGTCGGACCTTGCCGCCCTGGAACAGGAGCTTGAACGGCTATGACCCTTGCCACCCGTTTCGACGACCTCACCCGACAGTTGCGCGCTGCGGGAGAACCTTTTGCCGTCGCCACCATCGTGCGTACGGTCGATGCGACCTCGGCAAAACCCGGCGCAAAGGCGGTGGTGCTGCCCGATGGCACGATTGCCGAGGGTTGGGTGGGCGGAGGCTGTGCGCGCTCCGCCGTTGCGCGGGCTGCCGTTGCGGCGATCACAGCGGGTCAGCCGCAGTTCGTATCCCTGCGCCCCGAGGAATTGCTGTCCAAAGACGGTATTTCGCCGGGTGAAGAACGTGACGGGGTGCGCTTTGCCCGAAACGGCTGCCCGTCGAAGGGATCGATGGATATCTTCATCGAACCGGTGCTGCCCCTGCCTCGGCTCGTGGTTTTTGGTGCGGGGCCGGTGGCCTTGGCATTGTCTGATCTGGCGGCACGCTTCGCGCTGCACCGTACCCTTGCCGCGCCGGGTTTGACCGAGGGTCCAGCGGATCTGCTTCAAGACGGGTATGTGCTTGAAGCCAGCATACGCACGCACCGGTTCATCGTTGTGGCTACACAGGGCAAGGGGGACGAAGCGGCCCTGCGCGCGGCTTTGGCATGTGGCGCGGATTATGTTGCCTTTGTGGGATCCCGGCGGAAATTTGGCGCTCTTTGCGACCGGTTGATCGGAGATGGCCTCGATCCTGCCCTTTTGGCGTCAGTCAAAGCCCCGGCCGGATTGGACATTCATGCCATTACCCCAGAAGAAATCGCACTGTCGATTTTGGCAGAAATCACCCAATTTCGGCGCGCGGGTGGGCGCGCCGTGTCTTCTGCCTGACAGAACCCGTCGCTTCGACCTCTGGCGCTTCTGTTCCGCGAAAATCGAAAAGCCCACCTTTTGTCACAAGGGCGGGCTTTTCAATGTATTGATGTGAATTATTCTGCCGAGTCAGCAGCTTCGGTACGGGCATGGTCAGCCGCGCCCTTGGCGTTCGGGTCGCGATCAACGAATTCGATGATCGCCATCGGTGCCATGTCACCATAGCGGAAGCCAGCCTTCAGCACGCGCACATAACCACCAGCGCGGTCCTTGTAGCGGGGCCCAAGAATTTCGAACAGACGCGCGGTGTGCATGTCCTGTTTCAGTTGCGAATGGGCTTGACGACGCGCGTGCAGGTCGCCGCGCTTTGCCAGAGTGATCAGCTTTTCGATGATCGGGCGAAGTTCCTTGGCTTTCGGCAAGGTGGTCTTGATCTGCTCGTGTTCAATCAACGAACCGGCCATGTTGGCGAACATCGCCTTGCGGTGTTCATGGGTGCGGTTCAGTTTGCGGTAACCGTTCGAGTGACGCATGGGAATCTCCTAGACGCGTGTTTTGCTTTGTCCGGCAAGGCCTCCGTGTGGCCCCGCTCACCTTGGGGCCATATGGCCCGGTTGTTCCCCGGCAGTCCGGGCATTGGTAGCAATGGGGGGGCATTGCGGCCCCCCCGGAATTCTTAGAACTGGTCCTCGAAACGCTTGGCCAGATCTTCAATATTTTCTGGCGGCCAGTCTTCGACTTCCATGCCCAGATGCAGGCCCATGCCCGACAGCACTTCCTTGATTTCGTTCAAGGATTTGCGGCCAAAGTTCGGCGTGCGCAGCATTTCGGCTTCGGTTTTCTGAATCAGATCGCCGATGTAGACAATGTTGTCGTTCTTCAGACAGTTGGCCGAGCGCACCGAAAGCTCCAGCTCATCCACCTTCTTCAGCAGCAGCGGATTGAATTCCAGACCCGCATCGACTTCGCCGAGTTTCGCCGATTCCGGCTCATCAAAGTTCACGAAGATCGACAGCTGGTCTTGCAAGATGCGCGCGGCGTAAGCTACGGCATCATCCGGCGTCAGGCTGCCATCGGTTTCAACCTTCATGGTCAGCTTGTCATAGTCCAGCACCTGACCTTCGCGGGTGGGCTGCACTTCGTAGCTGACTTTTTTCACCGGCGAATAGATCGCATCAATCGGGATCAACCCGATCGGCGCATCTTCAGGACGGTTCTTGTCGGCCGAGACATAGCCTTTGCCAGTGTTGACCGTGAGTTCCATGAACACATCAGCGCCATCGTCGAGGTGGCAAATCACATGTTCACGGTTCAGAACCTCGATCCCATTCGTTTCCGAGATGTCAGCCGCAGTGACAACACCCGGACCCTTGGCCGAGATCGACAGGCGCTTCGGCCCCTCGACGTCCATCTTGATGGACACGCCTTTCAGATTCAGAACGATGTCTGTCACATCTTCACGCACACCGGCTACCGAGGAAAACTCGTGCAGCACGTTGTCGATTTGCACCGAAGTGATGGCGGCGCCTTGCAGGCTGCTCATCAGCACACGGCGCAGGGCATTGCCCAACGTCAGACCAAAGCCGCGCTCCAGCGGTTCAGCGATCACCGTCGCCACGCGTGCCGCATCCGCGCCCGGTTTCACAACCAGTTGGGTCGGTTTGATCAGTTCTTGCCAGTTCTTATGGATCATGCTGTCGCCTCCATCCTTGTCCCAATGCCCATGTCCAGCAAGCGGTGGGACGCCCGAGGGTCCTAAAATGCCGAAATTGGGCCGTGCGATGTCGCACGGCCCAACCATATTTCAACCGATCAGACGCGGCGACGTTTTGGCGGGCGGCAACCGTTGTGCGCCAGCGGGGTCACGTCGCGGATCGAGGTGATGTTCAGTCCAACAGCTGCCAATGCGCGCAGGGCTGATTCACGGCCCGAACCCGGACCCTGCACTTCGACCTCAACAGTCTTCATGCCGTGTTCCTGAGCTTTGCGAGCCGCGTCTTCGGCAGCCATCTGGGCGGCATAAGGCGTCGACTTGCGCGAGCCTTTGAAACCCATGGTGCCCGACGACGACCACGAAATCGCGTTGCCCTGAACGTCGGAGATCAGGATCTTGGTGTTGTTGAACGAAGAGTTCACATGAACCACGCCAGCGGCGATGTTCTTGCGCTCTTTTTTCTTTGTGCGGGATGCCTTGGTATCGCGTGCCATATTTTACCGCTCCCCTTATTTCTTCTTGCCAGCAATGGCTTTTGCGGGGCCCTTGCGGGTGCGAGCGTTGGTATGGGTGCGCTGACCGCGGACCGGAAGACCCTTGCGGTGACGCAGACCACGGTAGCAACCAAGGTCCATCAAACGCTTGATATTCATCGAGGTTTCGCGACGCAGGTCGCCTTCGACGGTGAAGTTTGCGTCGATGTATTCGCGAATCGCCAGAACTTCGGCATCCGACAGATCATTGACGCGGCGGGCGCGGTCAATATTCAACGAAGCGCAAACGGCTTCTGCATTGGCCGGGCCAATACCGGTGATATATGTCAGGGCGATCGGAACCCGTTTCTGGGTGGGAATGTTGACGCCAGCAATACGTGCCAAACGTGTGTCCTTTTCATTGTTGCGGTTCCGTCGTGCCAGAACCTTTTTTCACAACTCCACAAGGGCGATGCCCTTTTGGACCGAATCCCAATAAAGGGTGACCCGACAACGATTCTGCATCGGGACGCTGTGCTTTATGGGCAATTGCCGCGCCCGTCAAGGGCGAAGAGCAGTTTTTCACGACTTGTCAAGAATTTTCGCAATTGCGGCAGCGACAGTGTCAATTTCCGCCAGACCATCGACCGTCGCGAGGTTGCCCTTGGCATAATAGTAGCCAATCAGCGGCGAGGTCTTCTTGTAATATTCCATGAGCCGGGTTTTGAGCGCGTCTTCATTGTCATCAGCGCGACGCTTCATGTCATGGCTGCCGCAGACGTCGCAGGTGCCCTCGACCAGGGTTGGCCGAGACTGGTCGTGATAAACTTCGCCGCAGCCGCCACAGGTAAAGCGCCCGGTGACGCGCGCCACCAAGCTTGCATCATCCACCTGCATTTCGATCACCGCATCCAGCGCAAGACCCAAACGCGCCAAAAGCTCGCCCAAGGCATCAGCCTGCGCCAAAGTGCGCGGAAAGCCATCAAAAATGAAACCTCCCTCTGCGCCTCGATCCAGCTTCTCGGCAATCAATCCGACAACGATGTCATCTGTCACCAACTGCCCACGATCCATCACGTCCGAAACCCGGCGGCCCATTTCGGTGCCGCTCGTCCTTGCCTCGCGCAACATGTCACCGGTGGACAACTGAACCATACCGCGCTCGTCCTCAAGCCGCTTGGCCTGCGTCCCCTTACCGGCCCCCGGAGGCCCCAGAAGAATGATGTTTGACATGAAGTCAGCGACGAGACGGTGCTTTGGGCGCAGACTTCTTGCGCCCGCGCAGTTGCGACTTTTCGATCAGGCCTTCATATTGGTGCGCCAACAAATGCGACTGGACCTGATTGATGGTATCCATCGTCACCGACACCACGATCAGCACCGATGTGCCGCCGAAGTAAAACGGGATGGCAAATTGGCTCCGCAGGATTTCTGGCAGAAGACATACGGCCGCAAGATAGGCGGACCCCAGCACCAGAACCCGTGTGACCACATATTCCAGATACTCTTCTGTCTTTTTGCCGGGACGAATTCCGGGGATGAAGCCGTTCTGGTTCTTCAGATTGTCCGCCACATCGTCCACCTTGAAGGCGACGTTATAAGTGTAGAAGTAGCTGAAGAACACGATCATGCCCGTGAAGAACAACAGGTAGAGCGGTTGCCCTGGACCGAAATAGGCAAGGATGGTGGACATGACCGGCCCGGTCTGTTGACCCGAAAATGTCGATATTGTCACAGGCAGCAGCAAGAGAGACGAAGCGAAGATCGCCGGAATAACGCCAGCGGGGTTCACCTTTACGGGAAGGTGTGACGAGCCGCCATCATAGATTTTCATCCCGACCTGACGACGCGGATACTGGATATGGATTTTGCGCAGGGCGCGTTCCATGAATACAACAAAAGCAATCACGACGACCACCATGACGATCACACCGATGATCACCGCCGGCGAAATGGCACCTGACCGGCCTTGGCTGAGAAACTGCGCGATAGCCGCTGGAATTTCGGCAACGATGCCTACGAAAATGATCAGCGAGATCCCGTTTCCGATACCTCGCGCGGTGATCTGTTCGCCCAACCACATCAAGAACATGGTGCCGCCAACCAAAGTAATCATGCATGCGGCCTTGAAGAACAGGCCCGGATCATGCGCAAGGCCCCCGGCCTCCAGACTGGCGGCGATGCCCCAGGCCTGGAAGGTCGCCAGAAACACCGTGCCATAGCGGGTGTACTGGTTGATCTTCTTGCGGCCTTGTTCGCCCTCTTTCTTCAACTGCTCCAATGCCGGAACCATGGCCGTCATGAGCTGCACGATGATCGAGGCCGAGATATAGGGCATGATCCCCAAGGCAAAGATGCCCATTCGACTGATCGCGCCGCCCGTGAACATGTTGAGGATACCACCGATCCCCGCCCCCGCATTGTCCATGAAGGCTCGCAGTTGCACGCCATCAATACCGGGCACCGGGATATAGGTGCCAAGCCGATACACGATCAGCAGGCCGACGGTAAAAAAGATGCGTTGGCGCAAGTCGGTTGCCTTGCCCAGGGCGCCCCAGCTGAGGTTCGCCGCCATTTGCTCTGCAGCAGATGCCATATCCGGTCTCTTTCAAAGACAGCGCCGCCGAACCGTTTTCCGGTCGGCGGCGCGGGAAAACTAAAGCTGATGTAAGCGACCTGACGCCCGCTCACAAT
>JBKBOF010000039.1:11684-21555 GCA_046294955.1 Paracoccaceae bacterium | reverse complement strand
ATATCCTGCTGACCACGCCGGAATCGCTTGCGCTGCTGTTGTCCTACGAGGACGCACCGCGCATCTTTGAAGGTCTGCAACGGGTGATACTGGATGAGTTGCACGCGCTTGCCGAGTCAAAACGCGGCGATCAAATGACCCTGCTGCTGGCCCGTTTGCAAAGCCTGTCGCCGGGCCTGCGCCGTGTGGGCCTGTCGGCAACGGTTGAAGACCCGCCTGCATTGGCGCGCTTTCTCGCGCCCCAAACCGGCATCCTGCTGGCAGACCCAGGCCCTGCACCGGATATCCGGATGCTGGAAACCGATGCGCCCCCGCCATGGGCGGGCGGCGGAGGACGCTATGCCATTCCGGCGATTCTGGAGCAGGTCAAGCGCCATCGCACCACGCTGATTTTCCACAATACCCGCGCGCAGGCCGAACTGTTTTTCCACGACCTGTGGCTGGCCAATTCAGAAGACCTGCCCATCGGCATCCATCACGGCAGCCTGTCACGCGAACAACGCGAACGGGTCGAGGCGGCAATGGTCGCAGGGGCGCTGCGCGCCATCGTCTGCACCGGGTCGCTGGATTTGGGCATCGACTGGGGCGATGTCGATCTGGTCATTCAGGTCGGTGCCCCAAAAAACGTCAAGCGACTGGTGCAGCGGATCGGTCGGGCCAACCACCGCTACAACGCGCCATCAAAGGCTTTGCTGGTGCCGGCCAACCGCTTCGAGGTGGTGGAATGCAAGGCTGCCCTTGATGCCGTGCGCGACGGCACGCTTGATGGCGAACCGCGCGGTCCCGGCCCCCGCGACGTCCTGTGCCAACATATCCTGCTGACCGCCTGTTCAGGCCCCTTCGACGCCGACAGCCTATTTGCCGAAGTCATCACCGCAGGCCCCTACCGCGCTCTGACCCGCCCCGAATTTGATGCGACGATGGATTTCGTGGCCACCGGCGGCTATGCGCTTCGCGCCTATGACCGCTGGCAAAGATTGAAGCTGACGGATGGCAAATGGCACCTGCGCGACCAGCGCGCCGCTGCCGTGATCCGCCAGAACCTTGGCACCATTATCGACGTTGAAACCCTGAAAGTGCGGCTGAAGAACCGCTTCGGTGGTACACCACTGGGCGAGGTCGAGGAAGCGTTTGCCGCATCGCTCACCGCCGGGGACACCTTCCTGATCGGCGGCGAGGTGGTGCGCTATGAGGGGCTGCGCGAAATGACGGTCGAGGTCAGCCGCCAGCCCGGTCGCGACCCCAAGGTGGCCGTGTTCAATGGCACGAAGTTTGCAACCTCTACCCTGCTGACCCAGCGTATTCTTGAAATCTTCCAACAAGAGCACTGGCCCGATCTACCCGGCCACACCGCACAATGGTTGACCCTTCAGCGCGAGGTGTCGCGCCTGCCCGATCCGGACACGCTGCTGTGCGAAAGTTTCCCGCATGACGGTCGAGAGCATCTTGTGGTTTACGGCTTTGCCGGACGCAACGCCCAGCAAACTCTTGGGTTGTTGCTGACCAAGGCGATGGAAGAGGCAAGCCTTGCGCCGCTTGGTTTTGTCGCCACCGACTATGCGACCCTGATCTGGGGACTCGACGCGGTAGAGGACGCATCGCCCTTGTTCGATCTGACCGACCTGCAGGATGGGCTGGCAACATGGCTGGCCGGAAACGCCGTGATGAAACGCACGTTCCGGGCCAGCGCAATCATCTCGGGGCTGATTGAACGTAGCCATCAGGGCCGCCGGAAATCGGGGCGGCAAGCCACGTTTTCGTCTGATATCCTGTATGACACGCTTCGCAAATACGACCCCGACCATCTGCTGTTGCAGATCACCCGCGAAGAGGCGATGCGTGGCCTGATCGACTTTTCCCGGATCGAAGACATGCTGGCGCGCGTAGCAGGCCGCATCGAAACCCGTCGTTTGTCCCGCATTACACCACTGGCGGCACCGCTGTTTCTGGAACCCGGCCGCATCCCGGTGCAAGGCATGGGTCGTGAACGGTTGGCCGAAGATGCGGCCCGCAGGCTGATGGAGGCGGCCGGACTGGCCTGATGTCCTGCGGTCGAAGCAACCGTATTTTCCCACAGTTCAGGCGCTTGAGCACAGGCGGCTGACATCGAGGGATTGCATATTGTGATGCGGCGGGCCACATCAGCGACATGAGTTGCGAAGTCACCCTTGCTGGAGAGTCGCTGCTGGCACGTCCGTCCGGCGCGGCGTTCTGGCCGTCACGCGGCATCCTGTGTGTCTCGGACCTGCACCTTGGCAAGTCCGAGCGACTGGCCCGCCGCGCCGGGGTGCTTTTGCCGCCCTATGAGACGCGCGAGACGCTGGCCCGGCTGGACGCCGAACTGGACGCGACCGGGGCGACATCAGTGATTTGCCTTGGCGACAGCTTTGACGATTCAGCCTCGCTGGCTGGACTGGACGAGGGCGACCGGCTCTGGCTGTTGCGGCTGATGGCCGGGCGGGACTGGATCTGGATTTCCGGAAACCACGATTCCGGGCCGCTGGAGATTGCCGGCAGTCATAAGGCTGAAAGCCGCCACGGTGCACTGACCTTCCGGCATATTGCCGATCCGACTGCATCGGCCGAGGTTTCGGGTCATTTTCATCCCAAAGCCCGACTTGCGGGCACGGCGTGGCGCTGTTTCCTGACCGATGGTGTTCGGCTGATCCTGCCTGCCTTCGGCACCTATACAGGGGGCCTTTGGGCCCATGATCCAGCCCTGTCGGATCTGATGGGGCCACGGTCTTTGGCAATCTTGTGCGGGGGTCAATCGGCACGGGCGATCCCGATGCCACGTTCCTCGACCGCATCGCGATAGGTGCGCGACACAGGCACACGGCTGCCGTCGATCATGACGAGACGAAATTTGCCATCCACCCGCTCTAACCCTTTGACCGCCGGCCAGGCTATCCAATACGACCGGTGCACCCGTGCACCATCCACCCCGTCGGTTTCCTCGGACGCGTCGCTCAGCCGCATCAACAGGCTGGCAGAGCCACGCTCGGTGATGACATCAATATAGTGATCACGCACTTTTATCGCGATCAATGGCCCCTGCACGGTTTCGGGCAGACGGCGGATCAAACGGGGTTGCGCCACCAAGGGGGGCTGAAGCGGGTCGGCCAAGGGAACCGGCGATGTGGAAGGGCGAAACGGGATGTGCCCCGTTGAATGGCGATAAGCCCCGACACCCAATGACGTGCAATAGACAAACACCGTCAGTTCGAACAGACCGGGCAACGGAAGCAGGTTGGGGCCCGTCAGCACCGGCATCATCAGCAGCGCTACCGGCGGCAGTGTCCCGGCCAGTATCGTTGCAATCATGGGCGAGCCGACCAGAAAATCTGCAAACCCCAGCGTTCCATGCACAAAGGCCCGAACCGCAGACCCATAGATGATGACAACGGCAAGGATCACAGCCCAGAACATCAATCGCTCGACGGGAGCATATAGCTCATAGGTTCCAAAAGGCCCGGCCAATCCGACAATCACCGTCAGGACCGCCCAGACCACGAAGGGCGTCGGCGTCCGGAAATCCGATCTCCAGGTTTCCCAGAACCTTACCATGCGCCCCCCTTGGCGCTGAACCATTACACATCTAAATCGCTACAGCGCACTACCGGAGGTTTCAATAGACCGCGACAAGATATCGGACCTACTGGCAGGTTTTTGTGCTTTGGTCAGGCAGTCAGACCTTCGGGTTCGGGCAATCCATGTGCCCGGCAACACGCGGTCAGCGTGTTGGCCAGCAGGCAGGCAATCGTCATCGGCCCGACCCCACCCGGCACCGGCGTGATCGCACCGGCAACCGCCGCGACTGAGGCAAAATCGACATCGCCCACCAGACGCGCCTTGCCATCCCGTTCCACCCGGTTGATGCCCACGTCAATCACGGTGGCACCCGGCTTGACCATATCGCCGGTGATCATCTCGGCCCGTCCCACGGCGGCGACAAGGATATCGGCCCCGCGACACACGGACGCCAGATCCCTTGTGCGGCTATGGGCAATCGTCACGGTGCAACTGTCGCCCAACAACAGTTGAGCCATGGGTTTGCCAACGATATTGCTGCGCCCGACCACGACCGCATTCATTCCGGCCAACGACCCGTGATGATCGCGCAGCATCATCAGACAGCCCAAGGGCGTGCAGGGCACCATGCTTTTCTGCCCGGTTCCCAAAAGACCCACGTTCGAGATGTGAAAGCCGTCCACATCCTTGGCCGGATCAATGCTGTTGATGATCAGATCCGCGTTCAGATGCTTTGGCAGCGGCAATTGCACCAAGATGCCATAAACCGCCGGATCGCCGTTCAACCGTTGGACCAGCGCCAGCAACTCGGCCTCCGAGGTGTCAACAGCCAGCTTGTGCTCGAAGCTCGCCATGCCAGCCTCGACGGTCTGGACGCCCTTATTGCGCACATAGACCTCACTCGCCGGATCCTCGCCCACCAGCACGACGGCAAGGCCCGGCACCACGCCATTCTCTTCGCGCAAACGAGCGACATAGGCCGTGACCTGCGCACGAACCCTGGCCGCAAAAGCCTTTCCATCGATAAGTGTGGTCATCTTGAATTGTCCTTTACGAAGATCGGCTTCAATTTATACACATCCTGTCGTTGGCAACGCCCCGCGCGCCACGGTCACAGCCCACCCTTCCGGTGGTACGGCATGATGCCTCAGTCCTTTCGCATGCTGTCCGGCCCAAGCTTGCTTTCTTCACGCGCAATGGACCAGTCGATCAAGCGGCGCCACAGCTTTTCAACCAGATCAGGCGGCAATCCGTAAGTTCCGGCATGACGGCGCACGTTTTGTACCACTTCTTCGACCCTGCCGCCGATCCGCGCGGGAAGATCGACCTGCGCCTTGATCTCGGCGGCCCGGTCGATATAGCCCGCCCGCTCGGCGAAAAGGCGGACCAGTTCTTCATCAAGCCGGTCAATTTCAGCCCTGATTTGGACCATCGTTTCACACTCGGCAGGCTTGCGCATCGCATCATCCCCGTTCAGACCGCCCCCGACATAAGGCGACAACACCGAAAGGGCAACGCGCGGCTTTGTCCTAGAACAGACCCTCGACATATCCGCTTTCGTTCAGTCGGATCACCTCTGCCGAGGGCACACGCGGCAAGCCCGGCATGGTCATGATCTCGCCGCAGATCGCCACGACGAACCCTGCCCCTGCCGACAGTCGCACCTCGCGCACAGGAACCGAATGGCCGGTCGGAGCCCCACGCACCAAAGGGTCGGTGGTAAAGCTGTATTGTGTTTTGGCGATGCAGATCGGCAGATGGCCGTAACCTGCCGCTTCCCACGTTTGCAATTGATCGCGGATCGACTTGTCGGCGATCACCTCATCAGCGTGGTAGATCCGCTTGGCGATGGTTTCGATCTTCTGGAACAGCGGCATCTCGTCGGGGTAGAGCGGCGCGAATTTGCTGATGCCGCTTTCGGCCAGTTGCACAACCTTGTGCGCCAGATCTTCGATCCCGGCACTGCCATGCGCCCAGTGTTTGCAAAGGATGGCTTCGGCACCCTGTCCGGCAACATAGTCCTTTACCGCCTGCACTTCGGCATCGGTATCGGTGACAAAATGGTTGATTGCCACCACCACCGGCACCCCGAACCCCGTGACGTTGCCGATGTGCCGCCCAAGGTTCGGGCACCCCTTCTGGACGGCTGCCACATTCTCGGCCCCAAGGTCGGCCTTGGCGACACCCCCATTCATCTTCATCGCGCGCACAGTGGCCACAATCACTGCCGCCGCCGGTGTCAAGCCCGCCTTGCGGCATTTGATGTCAAAGAACTTCTCTGCCCCCAGATCGGCGCCAAAGCCTGCCTCTGTCACCACATACTCGCCCAGCTTCAGCGCGGTCGTGGTGGCAATCACGGAATTGCACCCATGCGCGATATTGGCAAACGGCCCGCCATGCACGAAGGCCGGATTGTTTTCCAGTGTCTGCACAAGGTTCGGCTGCATGGCGTCCTTCAAAAGCACCGTCATCGCGCCATCTGCCTTGATATCGCGGCAATAGATCGGCGCTTTGGCACGGGTGTAGGCCACCACGATATCACCCAGCCGCTTTTCCAGATCTGCCAGATCGCGCGACAGGCACAGGATGGCCATCACCTCGGACGCAACCGTGATGTCGAACCCAGTCTGGCGTGGAAATCCATTCGATACACCGCCAAGGCTAGTGACGATATCGCGCAGCGCGCGGTCATTCATGTCCATCACCCGACGCCACACCACGCGGCGCTCGTCAATCTGCAACGCGTTGCCCCAATAGATGTGATTGTCGATCATTGCCGCCAGAAGGTTATGGGCGCTGGTGATCGCGTGGAAATCGCCGGTGAAATGCAGGTTCATTTCTTCCATCGGAACGATCTGTGCATAGCCTCCCCCGGCCGCCCCGCCCTTCATCCCGAAGTTCGGGCCAAGGCTGGCTTCTCGGATGCAGACGATAGCCTTTTTGCCGATCCGGTTCAGGCCGTCGCCCAATCCCACCGTGGTCGTTGTCTTGCCTTCGCCCGCAGGCGTCGGATTGATGGCCGTCACAAGGATCAGCTTTCCATCGGTCCGGCCTTGCAGCGAAGTGATGAAGGCTTGTCCAACCTTGGCCTTGTCATGACCATAGGGAAGCAGATCGGCCTCAGGGATACCCAGTTTCGCCCCGATCTGCATGATCGGCAGCTTTTTGGCCTCGCGGGCAATCTCGATATCGGTCTTGAAGGCCATGTCTCTCTCCCAAGGTCGCATGTGCGCGTTCTGAAGGCGCTTGCTGCATTGATACCGGGAGCCATAGCCCAAAACAGCGGCAATACCGACCTGTCGCCCGCAAATTTCGCCGCATCCGGTCGCGTTTGCCTAGCTGCGCCTTGCGTCTGTCAGGTGCGCCCAGACCGGTTGATCCGGAATGTGGAGCGTGATCGGCTCGCCAAGCGTAAACACCCCCTCGCGCTCGACCCAGGCCGTCACACCGCGCCGCCCCTTGGCCGCCGACTTGAACCGCGCGCCAAAGCCTGCATGAACCGCATCTATCGGTTTGGTCGGAAGCTGACAGGGCCGGTTTTCCATATCCACCACAAGGGTCGCCCCACCCGCCCCCTGCAAGCGACTTGAGGGCGGCAGATGGCTGAAATCCGGAAGACCCGAAATCACCATCGTCGCCCCAACCAGCGCCGGGTGCAGGCTTTCCAACCCCATCTTTGCCGCAATCGCCACCAGATCCTCGGCCCCCAACAGCGAAAACTGCCGGGTGTTGCGAATGACAGTGTTGCGCGGATACTGCGCCTTGACGCGACTGCAAGAGGACCGCGTCACCCCGCCGTGCGATTCGCCTTCGGGGCCGGCAAAACCGGCGCGCAGGCTTTGGACCGGTTCGGCCTGCAACTGCCGGGCGCGGTCCGGCACCACACCCAACCAAGTGATCGTTCCGGTAAAACCAGTCGGTTTCAGGGCGGGCATGTCAGACCTTTAGCGTAAAGAACACGCGCCGGAACGGCAACAACGCCGATCCATCGGGCAACAACGGATAGGCCGATACCAATGCCGCATCGTAGCGCCCCGCAAAGGCAGCGGCCTCGGTATCGGTCAGCGCGTCCATAAACGGCCGCATCGCCGTGCTTTCGGTAAAGCGCCGCACCGGATGCGCGTCCGTCGCCGGGCCCAGATGCTGCACATATTCCGTTTCCCACGCTTCGACCGCGCCCAAGGCTGAAAGCATCTGCCAGTAGGCGTTTGCAGGCTGAACCGGCGCTTCGTAGCCGGTAAAGTCGAAACGGTCGGGAAACATCGCTTGCGCAATGTCACGCAAGAACCGGTGCGACGGCGCAAAGAACTGCCGCGGCATCTGCACTGCCAGAACCCCACCGGTCGCCAGAGAACCGGCAAGACGCACCATCAGCGCCTCGTGATCTGCCAGCCAGTGCAAGGCTGCATTGGAAAATATCAGTGCTGCGGGGGTCTGTGGATTCCAGCTTTTGATGTCCGTTTCGATCAGCGCGGCATAGAATCCGCTCAGGGCCGCGGTGGCCAGCATCGCCGGGCTTGAGTCCACGCCCACCACAGGCTGGCCGAACCGGGTGGCGAGGGCTTGACCCACCGCGCCATTGCCGCAGCCAAGATCCACCACGGGGCCTTTGGGAACTGGACCGATTTGCGCCAGCAGATCCAGTGCGGGACGCAAACGCAAACCCCGAAACCTGCTATAGGCTTCGGGGTTCCAGTCTTGCGTCGCGGTCTGCGTCAAACCGTCGGCTCCGGCTCCATCCCGCCCTTGGCCTTTGGCTTCAGCTTTGGAATGGTCGGAATTGCAGCCAAACCACCACCCGGAGCGGGCTTGTCGGCGTCATCACCACCGCCAAGCGCTTCACCGGCAACAACCTTCTTGATCTCATCGCCGGTCAACGTTTCGTATTCCAGCAAACCTTGGGCCAGCCGTTCAAATTCCACGTTCTTTTCCAGCAAGATCCGCCGTGCCGTGGCATAGCCGTCGTCGATCAGGCGCTTCACTTCCTGTTCGATCAGCCGCTTGGTTTCGGCCGAGACCGAAAAGCCCCCGGTGTTGCCCGAATAGCCTTCAGCCGCTTCCGCATAGTCCACGTTTCCGACCACGTCCGACATGCCCCAGCGCAAGACCATGGCGCGGGCCAAGGCGGATGCCTGCTGAATGTCGCCCGATGGTCCATTGGACACCGAATCCTCGCCCCATTTGATGATCTCAGCGGCTTTGCCGGCCATCGTCATCGCAATGCGTTCTTCACACTGGTCGCGGTGCCAGTTCAGGCGGTCCATCTCGGGCAGGCTCATGACCATACCCAAAGCACCACCACGCGGAATGATCGTGGCCTTGTAAACCGGATCGCATTTCGGCAGCGACATGCCGACGATGGCATGGCCCGCTTCGTGGTAAGCGGTCATTTCCTTTTGGTCTTGCGTCAGCACCATGCTCCGACGCTCGGCCCCCATCATCACCTTGTCTTTGGCGTTCTCGAAATCATCCATCGCGACAAAGCGACGACCGACCCTGGCTGCCATCAACGCGGCCTCGTTCACAAGGTTCATCAGATCGGCGCCAGAAAAACCGGGCGTTCCGCGCGCAATGGTGCGCAGGTCAACATCGGGACCCAGCGGCACCTTGCGGGCATGCACACCCAAGATCTTCTCACGCCCTTTGATATCCGGGTTTGGAACATGGATCTGACGGTCAAAACGGCCCGGACGCAGCAACGCAGGATCCAGCACGTCCTTGCGGTTGGTGGCCGCAACGATGATCACACCCTCATTGGCCTCAAAACCGTCCATTTCCACAAGCAACTGGTTCAGCGTCTGTTCACGCTCATCATTGCCGCCACCAATGCCCACGCCACGGGCCCGGCCCACCGCGTCGATCTCGTCGATGAAAACGATGCAGGGCGCATTCTTTTTGGCCTGCTCAAACATATCGCGCACGCGGCTTGCACCGACGCCCACGAACATTTCGACGAAGTCAGAGCCCGAGATTGTAAAGAACGGCACGCCAGCCTCACCTGCGATGGCACGCGCCAGAAGCGTCTTGCCCGTTCCGGGTGGACCAACCAAAAGCGCACCTTTGGGAATCTTACCGCCCAGACGGCTAAACTTTTGCGGATTGCGCAGGAATTCAACGATTTCCTCAAGCTCTTCCTTGGCTTCGTCAATTCCGGCCACGTCATCAAAAGTAACGCGCCCTTGCTTTTCCGTAAGCAGCTTGGCGCGACTTTTACCAAAGCCCATGGCGCCACCTTTGCCACCACCCTGCATTCGATTCATGAAGAATATCCAGATGCCTATCAGCACAAGGAACGGCAGCCACAGCGATATCAGGCTCAGGAAGCCCGACTGTTCCTGCG
>JBKBOF010000039.1:0-11586 GCA_046294955.1 Paracoccaceae bacterium | reverse complement strand
TTGAACAGCGCAAGGATCAAAAAGAACAGTACGACCCAGAATGCGATATTTCGTGCATTGCCCACGAAGCGTCTCCTCACATGTCCGCCGTCCCGGATAGGGAGACGATCTTGTTATCTAAGATAGACAGAACGGCGCGGGGTTCAATGCGATATCAGGAATAAGCCGAAAGCTGCCGTCAATGTCGCAGTGAAATGGTCGCCAAAACCCAACAAAGGGGCCGCCACGAGTTGGTCCCCGACCCAAACCCCCGGCGTTACCACGGCCACATCACGCTCAATCCCCGCCGCACGCCAGTCTTTTGTTTGCGCCAATCCGTCGGCCCCTAGCGCTCGGACCTGCGCCTGCCCCGGACCTGTCACACGCCAGCGATGGTCCCAGATCGCTCCAAGTGACGCAGCCGGTCCGGCCGCCCGCGACTCGCGCATGATCACAAGACATTCGTCGCGATGCCGGAACCGGACGCCCCCCAAGGTCGCATCACGACCGGCATGCAAAGCCTGCTGCAACTGACTGACCTTCGCTTCACGCGGTGGATAATCGGCACCGTTCATCCAGCGGACCATGCCAATCAGCAAACGCCGCTGGATTTCCGCTGGCTGAGTCAGCAATAGCTGCACCGGCACACGCAAAGCCCCGGCCCGTTCTTCGATGCCTTCGGCCGCCTTGGCGGTTGCGTGTAACACAGCACCCTGCGCGGCCGCCAGGTTTGCGATCGTCATGTTCAACCGCTGCACTGTGATGCCCAATGGCCCCAACGCCTTCAAGGCACGACGCGCCTTCACACGGGCAAAGCGGTCGTTGTCGTTGCTGGGATCGTCCACCCACGCCACCCCTTGGCGCCGCAAATAGGCGCGAAGGGACGCACGCGAATGGGCCAAAAGAGGGCGGCTCCATACCGTGCCATCCGACTGCCACTCCGCCCGCATGCCGGACAACCCATCCAATCCTGCCGCCCGCGACAGGTTCATCAAAAAGCTTTCGGCCTGATCATCGGCCGTATGGCCAAGCACCACATGGCCGATTGCCTGCGATACCGCCCAATTCCCGATCAAACGAAGCCGTGCCCGACGGGCTTGATCCATCAGGTTGCCCGTACTCTCGCGCCCGCCCCAGCGCAGCGTTGCATGCGGTATGCCAAGGGTCGCACAAAAGCACGCCACTCCAGCTGCCTCTGCCGCAGCTTCCGGGCGCAAGCCATGATCCACTGTGACGGCCTGAACGGCATACCCGGCAAGAGGTGCAGCGCGGTGCATAAGGTGCAGCAGCGCCATGGAGTCGCCGCCCCCCGATACCGCCACCACGACAGGCAAAGGCGCGGCCCCTTCGGACCGCGTCCCGACAAATGCCTGAGTCGCCGCAAGCAAAAGTCCGGCGTCTTCATCCGCACCCGTCGCCCCGTCGGTCACTGACACTGATATCCCAGCATCGCCACACCCGCCTGAGTTGCAGCGATACTGCCGGGATAGCGCGCGCCAACTTCGGCCAAGGTCACGCAAGCCTCGGGGGTTTGCCCCAAGGTGCCCAGAGATTCCCCCAGCCTCAACAGTGCATCCGGCGCGTATTGCCCGTCCGGAGCGCCAGAAAACGCCTCAAGATAGGCCCGTGCCGCGTTCGACGTCTCGCCCAGTTGCGAAAGCGCCTCGCCGCGATTGAAATGCGCTTCCTGTGTCAGCGGCGACCCAGGATAGGATTGGGTAAAGGCCGCAAAGAGGTCCGCGGCGGTGCGAAAGTCACCTTGACCGAGCACCCCCCTGGCCCGGTCAAAATCCGCCTGTTCACCGATCGCAAGTTCGGCTCCGCCAGCGGGCGGCGTTGAAGGTTCTTCGATGATCACGGCATTGGGCGATTGAGCCGGGGCCGCAGTCCCGACCCCGCCGCCCAAGGGAAGCGTGGCGCCAATGGCACCAATATCGCAACCCGGCGTCACTTCACACAGCCGGAACTCCAGATCGCCAATCCGGTTGCTGCCGTCTGACACCACCCGGTTCAGCCGAAGTTCGATATCTTCGGCCCGTGCGGTCAGCCGCGACAGTTCCGCCTCCATCGCATCCATCCGTTCCAACGCCGAACCTCCGGCCAGACTGCCGCCGGACGCCCCGGTTTGCACCAACTCGGCCTTCAGGCGGTTGAATTCCGCCGACAACGTACCAAGTTCCGTCCGGATATCGGCCAGAGTCTGAGAATTGGCCTGCGCGAACGCAGGCCCCGCCGTCAGGATCAGTGCTGCCAGAAGGCCCCGCAACATCCGCTTACGACCCCGCACCAATAGACAGCACGGTGACGGCGCGACGGTTCTTGGAATAACACGCCTCGGTCGAGCACACTTCGATGGGGCGTTCCTTGCCGTAGCTGACGGTGCGCATCCGGCCAGCCGAAACCCCTTGTGAAATCAGGAAGTTTTGCACCGAAGCCGCACGACGCGCGCCAAGCGACAGGTTGTATTCCCGTGTGCCCTGTTCATCCGCGTGACCTTCGATGATCACGGCATAGGATGGGTTCGAGCTCAGCCAGCCGGCTTGGCCCTGCAAAACGCTGCGGCCTTCTGCGGTCAGCGTGTGCTGATCCACCGGGAACAACACACGGTCGCCGACGCGTTCGTTGAAATATGCGATGGAACGCGGATCATTGGGATCGCCCAGACCGGTCGTATCCACGTAACCACCGCCAGCGCCACCGGCACCTGCGCCACCAGCGCCGCCCGCGCCGAATCGGTCGGGATTGTTGCAGGCCGCCAGCCCGAAGGCGGCGACAAGAAGAAGGGCCTTGGGAAGAAGGGACATCAGCAGTTTCCTTGTGTTCTTGGCTCGATTGGCCATGATCGTATCAGGTTTCAGTGCGCCTGTTAATCGGGCGCCCTTCAGCATTTACGGTAAAAGAGGTGACCACGCCGGGTCAGACGCGGCCCCTTCGGTCGGGATCTGGCGCAGGTTGCGGCCAGAGATATCAACCGAATACAGCGCCGCCGATCCGCCCGCACCACTGGTTTCACGGGTGAACATGATCACCCGACCATTCGGAGCCCATGTCGGGCCTTCGTCCAGAAACGATGCCGTCAGCAGCCGCTCTTCGCTGCCGTCAGAGCGCATGACGCCGATATGGAACCGGCCCTGGTGCTGTTTGGTAAAGGCAATCAGGTCGCCACGCGGGCTCCAGACCGGGGTGCCATAGCGACCCTGACCCCCGGAAATCCGTCGTGCCTCGCCGCCACCCGCCGGCATGATATAGAGCTGCTGGGTTCCTGAACGGTCGCTTTCAAACACGATTTTGCTGCCATCCGGACTGAAACTGGGCGCGGTTTCAATAGATGGTGCGTTGGTCAACTGGCTTAGATTGCCCGATCCCAGCGTCAGCATGTAAAGGTCCGAGTTCCCGCCGCGTTCAAGACTGAACACCACGCGCCCACCATCGGGTGAAAACCGCGGTGCAAAGGTCATCGTTCCAGGCTGTTCCGCCAGACTTTGCGTGCGCAATGACCCCACGTCCATCAAGGTGATCCGCGGAAAGCCGCTGGCATAGCTGGTGTAAAGAATACGGTCACCGGTGGGCGAAAAGCGCGGCGCAAGTACGATTGCGCTGCTATCCGTCAGGTATTGCACGTTGGCGCCATCGTAATCCATCACTGCCAGCCGCTTCAGACGCTGGTTCTTTGGTCCGGATTCGCTGACAAACACGACGCGGGTATCGAAATAACCGCCTTCGCCGGTGATCCGGCTATAGGCAGCATCAGCCACCTTGTGCGCCATCCGCCGCCAGCTTTGCGGCGTGCCGGCAAATTGCAGCCCTTCGCCCAACTGCTGGCCCGAGAAGACGTCAAACAACCGGAATTTCACCACGATCCGGTTTCCAGAAACCGTAACGGCCCCAGTGATCACGGCCTGCGCATTGATCGCCTTCCAGTCTTCATAGGCAATCGCGCTGTCAAAGCTTGACACCCGGCTGATATGGGCTTCACGCGGGATTTCACGAAACAGGCCGGTGCCGGACAGATCGCTTGCAATCACGCGGGCAATGTTTCGCGCATATTCCCCCGCCCCGCCCTCATCCACGAAATCGGGCACGGCAAAGGGCAAGGGTTCGATCACCCCTTCGGTGATTTCGATCCGCAAGGGTCGGTTCTGCGCCTCTGCTGGTGCATGCATCCCGAACAAAGCGGTCAGCGCAAGGGCGACTGCGGGGATCAGAAACCGGTTCAGTGTCATCATGGCCTCGGGTTGTCCTCGGTCTGGCGCGGGCAGCATAGCGCGGCCGCCGCTGGGTTCATGGGGAAAAGAACCGTGAATGGCTCTTTGTCGGCATGTATTGGCGCAAAAGTGATCATCGCATCCGCATCCCTTCGGGATTGAACACCAATTCCATTTCGCGCCATTGGTCATATTTGTCGGCCGGCAACGGAAAGCCGCGCGCGCCGCAACGGATGATTGCCCGGCGTGCCGCCTCGAATGCACCACGGGCACCTGCGTCTGTGCCGCCCGAATAGTCCACCATACGGATCGAACCCGCATCAGGCACACCACTTTGCGCCACCGAAACAAACACCACGACGGTGGTGTTCAATGCATCCGACGACAGGCTTCCCACGTTCCAGCATTGCTGCACCGCAACCCGAAGCGCATCCCTTTCCCCGCTGGTCATCGGTGGACCTTGCGGCGCGTTGGCAGCGGTACCGCCCTGCTGCATGTCCTGCGCGGGTTCGGCCAAGGCCTCGGCCAAAGCGGCCGCAACCGAAGCGGAGTCTGTCTGCGGAGTCGGTGTTGGTGAGGGAGTGGGTGTCGGGCGGGCTGTTTCGACAGGCGGAGTTTCGCGGCGAACCGGACGGCCTTTCGGGCGCGGACTGGACGGCGGCGCACCAGATGCCACCACCTGTTCAGTGCGATTGGCCTCGGTCTCAAGAACCGTGCCGGCCTCTTGCTGCTGGGTCTCTGGGCGTTCCGGCTGCACGATCTCGGGCTCGGGCACCGGATCGGGCGTGACGGCTTCTATTGGCGTTTCGGCCACTTCCACAACGGGCTCGGGCGCATCAACCGGGACCGGGGCCACACGCGGCGCGGGTTTGGGCCGGGGGCTGGAGGTCGGTGGCAACGGCACCTCGGGGATCGGGTCCGGGTTCACCGGCAAGGGCAACGCATCCGCCACACCGTTGTTTTCCGGCAAGGGTTCAGGCGGTTGCTCTGGTGCTGGCGGCGGGGTCGGAGCAGGCAGATCCGGCATCACCGGCGGGGGCGGTTCGACAACCGGCGCGGGGGCGGGCGGCGGCGTTGGTATCGGGGCGGGCGCCGGGGTTGGCGCGGGTTCAGGCGTCGATGGTGCGGCCGCGACCATCGCATCAAATTCGGCGGCCGAAATCAGCGACACCTCGGCCACCTGCACCGGGGGGGCATCCTTGCGCGCAAACAGCCAATCCCCAAGGATGACCCAAAGGATCAGCGCCGCATGTCCAGTGCCTGAAATGAGGGTGCCGGTTTGCATCGCGCCTGGCGCCTCAGCCGCCGCTGCCGTTCATCGACGGCCCGTCAGTGTCTGTCACCAGACCGATGTTATTGAACCCGCCTGCATTCAGTGCCCCCATGACCTCGGCCACCCGCGCATAGGGGATGGCCCCGTCAGCGCGCAAGAACACCTTGTTGCTGGTCCGCTCGGCGGCAATCGCCGTCAGACGCGGGATCAACTCGCTCACCGCGACATCGGTGGTCTGGATCAGGGTGCGGCCATCGGCGGTCAGCGTGATGGTCAAAGGTTCTTCCTGTTCCGTCGGCAAGGCGTTGGCGGCAGTCTTTGGCAATTCTACCGGAACCCCCACCGTCAGCAGCGGGGCCGCAACCATGAAAATGATCAGCAAGACAAGCATCACGTCCACGAAGGGTGTGACGTTGATTTCGGCCATGGCCGCCGACTTGCCCCTGCGGCGACGGCGTCCGCCTCCGCTCTCTTTCTGAATGACACCGGCCCCCATCGCTCAGGAGTCCAACTGGCGGGACAGGATGGTGGCGAATTCGTCAGCAAAGCTTTCATAGCCGCCAAGGATCCGCTCGCTGTCCGCGTTCAACTTGTTGTAGAAAACCACCGCCGGAATGGCGGCTATAAGGCCAATCCCTGTGGCCAGCAGCGCCTCGGCAATGCCCGGTGCCACGACGGCAAGGTTGGTGTTCTGGCTGATCGCGATCTGCTCGAACGCGTGCTTGATGCCCCAGACGGTGCCGAACAGGCCAATAAACGGCGCGGTTGCCCCGGTGGTCGCAAGGAACGACAAGCCGTTGTTCAACCGTTCACTTTCGCGCGCGATGGCGACATTCATCGCCCGGTCTATCCGCGCCTGTGCGCCGGCAATCAGCGCGCCGTCCTGCCGATGGCTGCGTCGCCATTCCAGCATACCTGCCGCGAAGATCTTTTCGCTTGATCCATCCGGCTGCGGCCCGATCTTCTCGAACAATTCGTCCAAAGGCTCGCCCGACCAGAAGGCCCGGTCAAACACCTCGGCCTCCTTGCGGGCGGCGCGGAACATGATGTGCTTTTGCACGATGGTCGCCCACGACCAGAACGACATCACCATCAGCATCAGCATGACGACCTTGACCGTCAACGTCGCACGGGCAAAGAGGGCGATCAGGGAGAAATCAATCTCCTGCGCCATCGCAAGGGTTTCGGTATCCATTACGCCTGCTCTTGTTATCGGGGCATTGTTCGCCGCCTGTTAGCAGTGATTCTATCTGGATTTGAAGTGGATTGCCAACACATCTGCGTCAAACGGCAACGAAGCGCTGAAACATTCCGCAACGTGACAGACAGTCACGCCCCGCGATCGCCGGATCCGGCGGAAAGGGCCGCCCTTACCGCTGCCGGGATGCGTGCAGCACCCAATTCCCCGACGCAAACCAGAACCACGCGGGCCGTGAACAACTGCGACGCGCCCCGCCAGACCGCCTGTTCCAGAACAATCCTTGCGCCACCAAGTTCCAGCAACGCGGTTGTCACCGTCAGCACATCGTCAAAAACGGCCGGACGCAGATAGTCTGCCTCAAGCCGCCGCACAACAAAAACGATCCCGTCTTCGGCCTTGAGGCGTGTCTGATCCAAGCCGCAGGCCCGCACCCATTCGCTACGCCCGCGTTCGATGAACTTCAGGTAATTCGCGTAGTAGACGATGCCCGCCAGATCGGTATCTTCATAATAGACCCGAACATCAAACCGATGCGCCATAGCCAATCCCATTTCTTCCGATCCCACGGAACCCGACCGCCAGCACAACGTTCTCACCCGACCTGAACCGGAGTCTGCCATGCGCCGCCTTGCCCTGATGCTTGCCTTTACCATCGCCACGCCCGCGCTGTCCGAGCAAGTAGGACGTGTCGGCGTCGATTGGGTTGGAAACGATATCGTTATCGAAAGCTTTCCCGACCCCAAGGTGCAAGGGGTGACGTGCCATCTTGCCTATTTCGACCGGTCCCTGATCGATCGGCTGTCGAATGGCAACTGGTTTGAAGATCCATCGTATTCCGCAGTCGATTGCGTCCAGACCGGCCCAATCGTTCTGGGTGACATCACCCGTGGCGAACGCGGCGAAAAGGTGTTTTCCGAACGCCAGTCCCTTGTCCTGAAATCGCTGCGCGTCACGCGAATCTATGACGAAAGGAACCAAGCCCTGATCTACCTTGGTCATGCCAATGAGCTTACGCAAGGATCAGGAAAAATGTCGATTTCGGTCATTCCGGTTTCGCCCGTTAAATGACCGGGCTGATCCGGGCCGCAACACGCAAGGCGTGGCTAGGATCGTCGGCCATCACCGGCATTCCCCGATCATAGGCCGCGCGGATCACGCCTGCGACGTCGGGCTTCAATATGGCAACATCACCCAGCAATCCCAGCGGTGATGCGTTCAGGAAGGCCCGGTCGCTCCACAACAGGATCGACTGCACAGCCTGAGACAGGGCCACCGTTTCTGCCGGCACCGCCGACAGATGTGCGTCCATTCGCAAGAACACGAAACATGCCCGGATCGCCCCTGCGTCATCAAAGCGGAACACCCGGTACTGGTTGGCATCTGCCGCCTGCAAGCGATCCACCAACGGGTCAAACCCGTCGATCAACCGGTCGAGATTGGGCACATCGCGCAACTCGGCCCAAGATCGGCAAAAGAACATCATCAGGTTGGCGCCAAGTTCCGGATCCGTCTCGGCCATGGAATGGCCTGCCAAGGCCACGACCGCCTCGACAGCCCCCTTCACGACACGCAGGGTTGCGTCATCCACGCCAAAGACCACCGGCACGATGGGGCGCCCCCAGCGCGCGAACAGATAGTGGCCATCGCCGCGCGTGAACAACCGCTCGATGTCGCCCACGTCCATGTCACACCCCATTGCGGCCCAGACTGCATTTATCGTCCGCCGTCGGTTCTGACAACGTTCGGGATCCGTCTCATTCCAAAAAACCTTTGGTCCGATCGGAGCACCGTGCTTTTAGCGCGTGCTGGACTCACCCGATCGGAATCCCGATATATGAGGTATGTCGTTGCCCCCCGGATTCCTTGATGAACTGCGCACCCGGATCTCGCTCTCACAGGTTGTGGGGCGCAAGGTCACTTGGGACATGCGAAAATCCAACATGGCCAAGGGCGACTGGTGGGCGCCGTGCCCGTTCCATCAGGAAAAATCTGCCAGCTTTCATGTCGATGACCGCAAGGGGTTCTACTATTGCTTCGGCTGCCATGCCAAAGGCGATGTTTTGTCCTTCATCAAGGAAACCGAAAACACCGGGTTCATGGAGGCGGTCGAGATCCTCGCCCGCGAGGCCGGAATGCAGATGCCTGCCCGCGACCCGAAGGCTGCCGAAAAACAAGATCACCGCACCCAACTTGTGCAAGTGATGGAAGAAGCGGTCAAATGGTTCTGCCTACAATTGAAAACCAGCGCCGCAGCGGATGCCCGCACCTACATTGCCAAGCGCGGATTGTCCGACGCAGCCGTGGAGCGCTGGGAAATCGGCTTTGCGCCCGATGGCTGGCATGGGCTTTTCAAGGCGATGACCCAAAAGGGTATCTCGCCGGAATTGCTGGTCGAAGCCGGGCTCTGCGCCAAACCGGATGACCCCAAGCGCGAGCCCTATGATCGCTTTCGAAACCGCATCATCTTTCCCATTCGCGACGCGCGCGGTCGCGCGATCAGCCTTGGTGGACGTGCGATGTCGGTCAGCGACCCTGCCAAGTACCTCAATGGGCCGGAAACCGATCTGTTCGACAAGGGCCGCAACCTCTACAACCACGCCCCGGCGCGTGAAGCGGCGGGCAAGGGCCTGCCGCTGATCGTGGCCGAAGGCTACATGGACGTGATCGCGCTGTCAGAGGCGGGCTTTCGGGCCACCGTCGCCCCTTTGGGCACCGCTGTCACCGAAGACCAGTTGCGGCTGATGTGGCGCATCGCGGACGAACCGGTGATTGCGCTGGACGGGGACAAGGCGGGCATAGCCGCGGCCCTGCGTGTCGTTGACCTTGCCCTGCCGCTTCTGGAGGCAGGCAAGGGCCTGCGCTTTGCCATCATGCCCACGGGCCTCGATCCCGATGACCTGATCAAACAACAAGGCGCTGCGGCGATGCAAAAGGTGATCGACACCGCGCAGCCGATGGTCAGCCTGTTGTGGCAGCGCGAAACCGAAGGCAAGAATTTTGACAGCCCCGAGCGCAAGGCTGCGCTGGACAAGACCCTGCGCGCGGCGCTCAAACGCATCACCGACCTGTCGATCCGCGGCCACTACGGCGAGGAAATCAAGCGTCTGCGCTGGGGACTGTTTGGCCATGGCCCGCGTGGCGGAACCTCGCGCCCTCCCGCTCTCCGCCAGCCATGGCAACCGGGGCGCAAATGGCAGCCGCCCCAGCCTGTGACACCGATGGCAAGCACCAAACTGTCCTTGCTCGCCTCGGCCTCGTCCACCGTCGAAGATTCCCTGCGCGAAGCGGTTATCCTTGCCGCCTGCATCCACCACCCCAGCCTGATCGCGCGCTTTGACTCTGCGTTGGAACGACTGGATTTCGTGGGTCAGGGCCATGACACGTTGCGCAGCCTGATCCTGTATCACCAGTCCGCGCCTGACCTTCTTGGCGTTCTGGTGGCCGAGGCACCGCTGCCGACGGACTCGGTCCTGTTGCACCCGCATGTCCGCATCACCACCGCCATCGGGCCGAATGCCTCTGAAGAAGCCGCCGAGCATTGTCTTGCCGAGGCCCTTGCCCGGCTTCAGGCTGATCGCGCCCACCGTCTTGAAATTGCCGATGCCGAAGACGATGTTACGGGCGTGGCCGATGAGGGTTTGACATGGCGCGTGTCCAAAGCCGCCGAAGCCCGCAATGCCGCTGCCCGCGGCCCACAAGATGCAAAGGGCGAATCGGTGATCGCTCCGAACGGCATTGAGTTGGATCGGGACGAGTTGAACCGTGCCCGGTCGCTGCACGACTCTATCGATTTTTCCCGCGGCGGGCGCGGTGGTAAGCACTGAGTAACCCTTTTCCGGCCCTGTCGGCCAAGAAAAGCGCCTTACGACCTTTAATCCGGCGTGATTCGCGTTATTGATTCGACAGCGTCAGAACCGATTCGCCCTTCGCGCCCTCAAGGAGCACCCATGGCCCTGAAAGACACCGACGACGGCAAACCCGAAGCAGACGAGGCGGATGTCTCGCTCGACATGAGCCAAGCTGCCGTCAAGAAGATGATCGCCGACGCACGCGAGCGTGGCTACATCACTTACGAACAGCTCAATCAGGTCATGCCGCCAGAACAGGTGTCGTCCGAGCAGATCGAAGACGTTATGTCGATGCTGTCTGAGATGGGCATCAACGTTATCGAAGACGACGAAGTGGAAGATGTCGATCCCGCTGTTGCCGGTGCCTTGGTCGAAGCCTCGACATCTCGCGAAATTGCTGTGGCCGGGACAACGACTGAAACGCTGGACCGCACCGATGACCCGGTGCGCATGTATCTGCGCGAAATGGGATCGGTCGAATTGCTGTCGCGCGAAGGCGAGATTGCCATCGCCAAGCGGATCGAGGCTGGCCGCAACACGATGATCCTGGGCTTGTGCGAAAGCCCCCTGACTTTTCAGGCCATCACCATCTGGCGCGACGAACTTCTGAACGAAGACATTCTTTTGCGCGATGTGATCGACCTTGAGGCCACCTTTGGCCGCAGCCTTGATGGCGAGGAAGAGATGGACGGCCCGATAGGCGCCACGGGGCTCGACGGCGTTGATGTAGCACCGGCGGCCGCGCGCCGGACCGATACGGCCGAACCCGAATTGGACGCCGACGGCAATCCGCTGATGCGCAGCGACGACGACGACGAAGATGACGAAGCCACCAATATGTCGCTTGCGGCGATGGAAGCTGCGCTCAAGCCGAAGGTTCTGGAAACGCTGGCGATCATCGCTCGTGACTACGTCAAGCTGGCTGACATGCAAGAAGCCCGCATGAGCGCAACCCTGTCAGAAAAATCGCGTTTTTCCGCTTCGGATGAAGCCGCCTATCAAAAGCTGCGGTCAGAAATCGTGGTATCGGTGAATGAACTTCACCTGCACAACAACCGGATCGAAGCCCTGATCGACCAG
>JBKBOF010000038.1:0-22495 GCA_046294955.1 Paracoccaceae bacterium | reverse complement strand
CGTTACAACCGCACCGTCCGCCACGAATGGCTGGACCAATACATCATCGAAACCATCGAGGAGGCCCAAGATCACGCCACGCAATGGCTATGGACTTACAACAACGACCGCCCGAACATGGGCATCGGCGGCATTACCCCCGCCCAGAAACTGAAAATGGCCGCGTAAGCTCTACGAAGGCACCCCATTGAAAATGGGGGATTACCCGCTGGCTGGGCCCTGCGTGGCCATGATACTCTGATCACCAGCGGCACGGCATCCTTCCGCCCCGGCCGTTTCGACGGCGGCGGCATGCGCTATCTGCGCTTCACCAACTGGCTGGGCGAAATCGACCGGCTCTCTGGCCCGATCTCGGCCATCTGGTTCGAAGAGGTGCGTCGGCATACGGGCACCGATGCGGCCCACATCTACGGTGGACTGATGGCGACGCTGACGGCATGGGCCGAATTGCGGAGCGTGCCCTATCAGGGTGTCCCGGTCGGCACCATCAAGCGACATGCCACAGGCAAGGGCAATGCACCGAAAGACGCAATGATCGCGGCGGCCAAGGCCAAGGGCTTCTCGCCCGCTGACGACAACGAGGCCGACGCCATCGCTATCCTGCTTTGGGCCGTCGAGACCCATGAAGGTGTGTCGTGAGGTGGCACCCCCGAGGCTATGGCGGCGCGCGCCGCGATCCTGAACGCGTCAAGCAAGACGGCTGGCATGACCAAGGTCTGCTCGCAGTGTCCGTCGACGATCCCCGGCTGACTTGGCCTGAACGCGAACTGGTCCGCCAACTGGGCGACAAGCTCTATGGCAAACGCGCCGACAGTCGGGAGGCCGCCAATGGCTGATTGGACCTCCGCGATGGTCGACGCACGGCTTGAAAGTGCGGCCGACGTGTTCCGCATGCTGACCGACGTGAAACCCAAGGGCTACTTCAACGCATGGCCCGAATACTTCCACAGCGTTGCTGACAAGGTCGGGCAACAGCCTCAGATACGGCGCCCAAGACCCAGCCCTCGCCAGATCACCCAAGCCGAGGAGACGCTGCTCTGGTTGCGTTGGCTGGATCCCGAGGATGCTCGGCTGCTCTGGCTCCGGGCCAACCGAACGCCGTGGAAGCCGATCTGCTGGGAACTTGGCATCAGCCGCGCCACGGCGAACCGCCGCTGGCAATATGGACTTGCCGTCATCGTCTGGCGGCTGAACGGAAGACGGGTGCCAGCCAAGCGGTCGATGGACTTCGTGGTGGCCAAGACCGCACCCTGACCTTCCGGTTCAATCCTCGAACGGATTGAGAACTTGCACGCCAAGCCCTGCAACATCCGCCTCGTTGCGCGTCATAAGCGTCAGTCCATGGGCCTTCGCCGTTGCTGCCAGCAGTGCGTCGATCACCGGCACCGGGCGGATGGCGCTCATCCTACCCCATTCGTCGGCGACGGCCGCATCCACCGGCAGCAGTCGGTCGCCGAAGCCAGAGACGACCTCGCCCAGCCACGCCTCCAGCACGCTTGCCTTGTCCGGATCGCGGCGGCGGGCCAGTTCGACCCCCTTGCGAATCTCGCCGAGGATCAGCGTGCTGAGCCACAGATCGCCCTCGGCCACATCGGCCCACCATTTCGCCACGCCGGAATTGCAATGCGCGCCTTTGCGGACCTCGGAGATGATGTTGGTGTCGAGCAGGAAACTCAAAGGGCGGTCTCGCGTCCGAAATCGCGCGGACGATCAAGGTCGATGCCGTCCAGCGGTGCGGCCGCCAGCAGGGCCTTCAACCCGCCCGCCCGCGCCGGAGAGATGCGTTCGCGCAAGATGGTCCGGGTCTCGGCCTCGCGTGCAGGGTCGCCAAGAGCAGAGGCGACGTCGCGCACCAGCCCCGCATCCTCGCGGCGGACCTGCACCTCGACGCGCACGAAACCCTGACGCTGGCGGCGCTGACGCCATGCGGTGACGGGGGATGGATCGGTTTTGGCCATGCTGCCCTCCATTTCCGGAAATGATACCGGAAATGTGGTCGCTCGGCAACGGCGTTCAAGGCCGAACTGTCAAGCCCCTGGCCGCGCGTGAGACATTTTTCGGTGAGACATCGGCAGGCGAGACGGATTCGTTTTCTGAGGCTATGAATTGGATATACTCGGGAGAGGCGCGTGTGGAAGACTGCTCGCGCAATCGGTCTCGGGATGGATGCCGTGGTGGACCCCAGAGTCCGAACCGGGGTCCAGCCGGAGCCAGATGACCGCCTGATCCGTCAAGTCCTTGTTTTCCGGTTCCTTTCGGGCCGAAAACGTATGCTGGCGGGCGAATCGCGGCACGTCGCTAGCGAGTGACCTCGATTTTTGGGAAGCCACCTGGAAGCCAGCACCGCCTGAACCCGCCTGAAATACTGTAAAGTCAAACCCTTGAAGCTGGACACCCCCGGTGGCCGCTGGACCCCGCTTGGAATCCAGTCTGGACACCGGGGTTCGGCAAACTGCCCAGCATCGGCATTGGTGACGGCGTGCAGTTTGGTGTTCATACCGCCCTTGGTTCGGCCGATCAGGCGACCCCGCTGGTCGCCGGCCCCCCCTTTTTCACCCGCAGGCTGCTCGCCGTGCGGTGCGCCTTCAAATAGGTCGCGTCGATCATCACCGTTTTCGGAACGGCGGCCTCGGCGGCAAGCCCGTCCATCATCCGGGCGAAGACCCCCCTGTCGCTCCACCGCTTCCAACGGTTGTACAACGTCTTCGCCGCGCCATATTCCTTCGGGGCATCGCACCACCGCAAGCCATTGCGATTGATGAAGATAATGCCACTCAGAACGCGCCCCCTCTCACGGTTTGCGGGCAAACCGTTGCCGGGCAACGGGATCATCGACCCCCGCACGCCATGGCTCTTCGGGAAAAACGGCCGAAGCCGGGCCATCTGTGCGTCGGTCAGCCAGAAAAGATTGCTCATCGTCACCCCCAATCAGTTCGGGAGCTTGAATCACGCAGATGAAACGACCTCAAGCAGATCAATAGGTCCTGACCCTAAGCCATCGCGAACGATGAACGCCTGTCGGAGACTGCCGGTGTTCTCCGCTCTATCCCGGGGATCGGCCCGGTTGCGAGTTCAATGCTGGTCGCAGAAATGCCCGAGATCGGCACCATCACCGGCGAAGAGGCTGCCGCACTCACTGGCTTGGCTCCGGTTGCGCACGACAGCGGAACCCTTCGCGGAAAACGGGCCATTGCCGGTGGTCGTCGCGCCCTGCGGCACGTGATGTTCCAAGCAGCCTTGGTCGCAGCACATCACAACCCGAGCCTGAAATCCTTCGCAGATCGCCTCCGCAAGGCCGGAAAACCGCACAAGGTCATCATCACCGCGGTCGCAAGAAAGTTGGTCACTATCGCGAACGCGCTATGCAAAAACCGTCAAAAGTGGACCGCCTCGGGGCCCTGACAGATACAGTTGCTAGGTTCCCTTCCAGACTCGTCGCGACCATCGCGGCTTATGGGTTGCGGTTTCCGTCAAAACTTACCCGATTTGTCACTGTCTGTGGTCAACAGATTCTCATCGCCGTCTGCAAGATCTGAAGCGTCAGCTTGGCGCTGCAACTCGGCTTCCTCCGATCTGAGGTTGCCCTCCCCCGGCGAAACGGTCGCGGTATCGGCTTCGGCAGTCGGAGAAACCGGATGTGGAATGTCGTTGACGGTGACGGTGTCTGGATGAGCCCGCTGTAGTGGCACGCCTTCGGGAAAGATGATTTCGCGAACTGGGGCGGGCATCGTGACACCGGCATCCTCCAGCGCACGCTTGACCTGCCGCAGCAAGGCCGAGCGGACCTTGAAGATCGAATAGGATTTGCCGTCGCACCAGAACTGCACCCTGATATTCACGGTCGACGGACCCAACTCATCTACAATGGCAGCCGGTTCCGGGTCGTCGAGGACGGCAGGATGCGCTTGCAGCGTCCGGATTATGACGTCCTGCGCCTTCGCTATCGAATTGGCATAGCCGATGCCTACGGAAAATTCGGTGCCCCGACTGGGGTTGGTCGAGAAATTCGTGATGACGCTCTTGAACACCAGCGAATTCGGAATCTGGACGTGGTTGCCATCCAGCGTCATCAGGATTGTCGTGCGCATGTTCAGGTTCTGCACGATCCCCTGGTACTCGCCCAGTTTGATCCAGTCTCCGGTCCGAAAGGGATTTCGCACGCTCAGCAGGATGCTTGCCAGCGAGTTTTCTGCGATATCGCGAAAGGCAAGGCCGAGCACGATGCCGACGAGTCCGGTGCCGCCCAGAACCGTTACAGCAAGCCGTGTAAGGCCTGCAATCTGCAACACGAGATAGACACCGATGAGGATCACGGGCAAGGACACGGCACGCGCCGCTATTTCCACCAGCAACGGCGAAGACAGCCGCGGCCGCAGCGTTGAACTTGCCAGCTTGGCCACACCGCGCGACAACAGCCAGAAGAACAGCAGGATGATCAGGGACACGACCGTGAGCGGCAACAACCATTGCGCACGTTCGACAAGCCGTTCCACCTCGCGCCAGGTCGGGGTCAGATCCCAACTGATCGTGCGTTGCACTTCGATCCGGTTTACCACGGCGACGACATCCTGCGTTCGCAGGGCAAGCTGCTGTGCCCAGTCCTGCCGCTCCTCCGTTTCGGTGTGCCCGTCAAGGAACACGATCCCCTCACGCACGGAAACGGTGAGAGCCGAGAACCAGGTGCTTGCCTGGAGGATCCGCCTAAGCCGGTCGGCAATCTGAGTGTCGCGTGCGCCGGGTGCGACCGCAATCTCGCTGCTCGAGTCGGCTGTCAATGAGTCATTGATTGGCGGCGAGGTCTGTGCCTGAGCCTGTGCACCGCCAAGAACAAGCATGAAGGTTATCAGGCTTAAAGACCTTCGGAAAAGGTCGCGGATCAGTTTGACGAGGAGCACGAGCGCACTGTTTCCTGCACGTACCGCAAGACAGATTGATACGCACTTCCGCAAAAACCAGACGGCATCCTTCGGGACCAGTCCACATTGGTGGGGCACCCTATTCCAATCCATCAAGACGAAAATAGCTGATCGTAGCGCCGCCCTCGGTCGAGAGGGACAGTCCATTGCGCCCTGGCGTCATTGCAAAAGCGAGGAAGGCAAGCGGTCTGTCATTTATCGCACCGAACACGGCTGCTCCGTCAAACAGAAGTTTGACGTTCACCGTGTCGGTCGGAGGGATCATTCCGCGGATAACAAGGGAACGCCCAATTGGAGGGTCCGGTCCACGCGAGTAATCGACGCGAACTTGTCCCGTCCGGGCGTCGATGGACAGGTCGGCCGCCGGCACTCCGTCATCGGTGAGCCTCGAACCGACGTGCAGCGTTCCACCTTGGGGCGTGTCGATCGTCGCAGTCAGGATAACGGGCTGCCCATCGGTGACGAGCGTGACGTCCTGCGCGTTTTTCCCTTCTGCGACTGTCCGCGTGAACCGGTCAGAAAATGCAGGGGCAAAACGCTGGCAAAGAGACCGGGGATCGTCGGCGCACAGCCCAAGGCTTGTGGCGGGGGTGAGGACATGAACCCATCCCGACTCGTGGCGTTTCTGTTCGTCCCGGATTTCATCGGCGATAATTCCGATAGCGATCAATTCGCCGTCCGGCCCATCCGCGATTGTGGGGGCACGATAGGTCGCAAGAATATCAAGCTGTCGTGGCACGGGGTCGTCCGGCACGAAACGGTTCCCGTCAAAGTCACCCAGCCAGTAAAGCGTGCGCGCGGGTTTGCCTTGCTGAACCGGTGTGCCCATCAGAAGCCAGCGGTCATTGATCGGCACCAGCACGGGCAATTCCCAGTATTGACCGGGCATCTCGGCCCCCCCCGTGTCGAACAGGCCCGCCCGTTCCCATGTTTCGCCGTCATGGGAGCGATAGGTATAGACAAGCGCCTTGCCGCCGTCGCGCAAGCCCGTGCCGATGAGCATCAGCCAGCCATAGGCCGTTCGGACAATCCAGGGGTCGCGCATATCCTGAAATTCGGACGCTGTGTCGTAGTCTACCACATGTGCGAGGCGCAGCGCGCCGTCATCGTCGGCCTCGGCAAGACCAATGCCCGCCCAGTCACCATTCACGCCGGTATAAAGCACAGCCGGGGGCACCCGGTCTGGGATCCAGTTGCCGACCCAGACACCCCTGCGGTCGAAACCGGTTGTCGGCATCAGGGCTGGTGCCCGTTGTTCCCAGACAGCGAGCTCGGGTGACACCGCATGTCCCCAGACGATGTCACGCCAGAAGGCTCCATTCGGGTTGGCCTGATAGTACAAGTGCCAAAGACCATTGCGCCATGCCAGCGCGTGTGGCTCGTTCGTCCATCCGGCCGCTTGCGCAAGCGGAAGCGTGCGGGGGCGGTCCGGATCATCGGCAAACCAGACTTCGGGGATGCCCAGATCGGGCATCGTGGCCGGGGGTGGTCCGGGTTTTATCGGATCGGCCGACAGCCTGATGGTGACCGCACCCAAGGTTCCGTTGATTGTGCCAAGGGGGTGCGTGCCCTGCTGAAACCCGGCGTCCAGTGCCCGACCGATACCGAACAGGCCTTTGATCGGCCCACGAACTGTGCCCTCGGACTCTGCCACAATTCGGCCATTTACGCGAAGCCGCAGAACGGTGCCGTCATAGTCGCCCGCAAGATGGACCCAGATCCCGACAGGCAAAGGATCTGTAGACGCAGATCTTAGCTCACCCAGCCGGATCTCGGGCTGCCGCCAACGATTGAGACCAAGAAGCAAACCATTCTGAGCCAGATAAACAACGGCAGCCGTTTCACCGGACGGCGCTGCCAGCGCGATCCAGGCCCCGACTGCCACACCATGCGCCAGGTCCAGCGAGACGGGCTGCGCCGCTTCCAGCCAGTTCGAATTGCCATCAAAGCGAAAGGCGGGACTTGGCCCATCAACCGGAACAAGCGCGCGTTGCGCATAGGGAGTCGCAAGATCGATATCTCCCAGTGCCCACGCGGGACCGCGCTGCTCGAGCGTATCGGCACCCACCATGCTGACGACGACCGCCGGGAATATGGCAACCGCCAGCAGGAGCCTACCTTGTCGCATCGGCATTCTTGGCGGCAACCATTGCCGTGTTCCCGTCAAGCACCAGCTGAAACATGGGGGCGGGCGCACCGAACATCTCGAGGTCGGAATACTCGGGGCGTTGCGCAAAGCCCCAAAGCACGTTCAGATAACTCATCACCCGACCATCCGGCAGGACGAGAAAGGAATAGACCTGCTCCGGCGCATTTCGAGGATTTGCCGCCACTAGCCCATGCTCGTTCAGTGGCGTAAGATGGCCGCGGATGTCACCCGAAGCGGCCCGAAATCCGTAAAGGCCGCGCGGCCCGTGGACCTCGGGCGAAAACGTGAAATCATGCGTCGAGAAGAACAGATAGAGACCATCGTCACGGATCACGACATGCGGGCGTTCAAGCTGCGAGTTCACGCCGGCCGAAATCAGGATTGGCGCCTCCATTTCCCAGTCACCGTTGTCCTTGCGCGTCATCAGACCGATTGCTCCGTTGTACGGGCCTGGAACGCCGGCCGCATTCGCGGTAAACAGGATGTGGTCTTCACCCGTTAACGGATTGCGGAAAAACTCCGGATCGCGAAACCCGTAAACAGCGGTGGAGGCAAGGTACGTGTCATAGGTGTCATACCAGAAGCCATCTGCTTCGCCGATGATGCGATGGTTGCCGACATTCTCGAACGCGATGCCATCATCCGTGACAGCAACTGTCGCTGTGGCCGAGGCAAGCCGCTGCACGGTCGATGGGCGGCCGATCGACTCATTGAAGATCGACACTGTGCCCGGTGCGGGATCTTCCTCAAGGCTTGGCGCATTGGGATCGCCTGTTGCCGTGTAGAACAGCGTCACCTTCTTTGAGTCCGGGTCGTAAACCGCCGACCCAGCCCATTGCCGCGACCCGAGCCCTTCCTCACGCGAAAAAACCTTGCCACCTGGGCGCCAGTTGCCATCGCGCGTGTACCAGTAGCGAAGTTCGGACAGGGTGTAAAAGGCATGACCCGTCTCCTCGACCTCGTTCCAGGTTGAACTGAGGCCGATCATCACCACCCAGCCGTCAAATTCGGTAATCGATCCGTCAGGATTTCTGATCGGCCAAGCATCCCAGACATAGGTGCCCTCGTCGAAGTATTCCTTCGGGTGGATCATGAGGGGCAGGGTCACATGGATGTCCTGATTGATCGCCTCGACCATTTGCGGGGTCCACAGCGACGCCATCGAACCGGCGAACCGGAAGGCGGACGGTGTTGTCATGCCGCTTTGATCGGCTTCGTCAAGAGATCCCGTCAGGGCGGGGCGCAAGGCGATGTCAGGTGGCTGCGATGATGCGTCCGGTGCGACTCCCGTGCCAGGTGTGGTGACCGACTGGGCCGCGCCAGATGGATCTTGCGCCGGTTTCTGAGTGTCGAGCGGGGGCGATGCGCCCGCATGAGTCGCAAACAGAACGATCACTGCCGTAGCAAGCGTTGCCGAAGCATAGGACATGTCTGAACCTTTCGATTTCGCGGGTGTTTGGATCTGCTGTCATCTCTGAAACTGCAATTTCTGGATTTCGTTCCCCGAACATCTGGGGCTCACCACCGGATCTCCGGGGAGTGCTTCCGTGGGCATGGGACCTGTCATTTGTTGGGGCATCACTACTTGTGACGCGACTCGAGTGCGCGGATCTCGTGTTCGAGAAAATAGCTGATCCCAGTGCGTACAATTACAAGGAGCACGAGGAAAACGAGGTTGGTCAGGGAAAGGGTTAAAACCAGCATGATAAGATCGGCGACGATGAACAACTCAAGCCCCGTGAGGATATAATGTGCCATTACGATCCGCGCGGCAGCCAGTGCGGGCATTTCGTCCATGCCAACGGCCAGTCGCCATTCCGAGCGCGCGAAATTATACAGAAAACGAAGCGATCCAAGAATGAGAACAAGGATTGCAAATGCCTCGATGAGAGCTGCCGCCCATTCCATTCCTTCGGCAAATCGTGGCAGGTGAGCTTGCAGGTTCACGGCGCGCCGACCAAGGTCCATTGGCGTTCACAATTCGTGGGAGAAGGGACGCGTCGGAATACTTCGGCGCACGAGGTTGACCGCACCCCGTCGATAGGGTTCGTGCCAAGAAATTCGCTGAGCGTCACGCGTATCTGCCTACCGCGACATGTTCGATCGGGAGGCACCCAAAAGCGCCAGCCAGCATGAGCGCCCGTAAATGCGTACAGGCGAATGGATATGGATCCAACGGTTCTGTCAACCTGATACCGCCAAACTGCCGCCAAGCCACGTTGGTCTTCAAGCAGACCGCGCGCCCACCTTTGCGTGAAAACTGATTTCCGGCTCTTGAGCAATTTGCGCACCAGTGAAGCGAAGCGGCGTCTTAAGAATGTGCAGCCATCTTTGCTACCTCGGCAAACCAACAAGCGCACGTGTGATCCGTTCCATACGGCTCTTGTCAACGGCAGAGCAAAATTGAGCCGGAGGGCAGCGCAAAATGTTTCCACTTTGGTGTTGGGATAATCACCGCATAGACGAGCGCCAGCATCCGGGCAAGGGCGCGGTGGCGGCGCAAGGCATTCGTAGGCGCGGTCACGGGCGCGGTCATGACTGATCCCCCCTCGCCAGCGCAGCCCAGCCTTCGGCGTCGTGCGCGGTGACGACAAACCTGTGATGCCGGTAGCCCGCGCCACTGTATTCGGCGCTGACGCCGGCATAGTCGCCAGGCAGGTCCGCCTCGATCCGCAGGATGTTCACATGGCCCGGACTCGCATCCAGCTGGCCGGCCAGCCGGGGCACCCAGAAGCTATAGATCACGTCAACGCTGGTGATATACACATCGACGGGGCGGCCGGCGGGAATTTGCAGCACCCCGTCGGTCGACTCTACCACAAGGCCGGGATAGGCAAAGCGCCACGCCCATTGGCGCGCCTCGCCTCGACCTGAACGATGTCCGTGCCGCCACGGGGCATCAGACGTTCCCCGATGACCAGACCGTAAGCCAAGAGCGCGGCCAGAACGACCCCCGGAAACACCAGACCGAGGCCGAGGATCCAGCGGCTTTCATGGCTGCGCTCTGTGTCCGGCGCATCCGACCCGCAGCGCGGAAGGCAGCACCAGCAGCACCATGACCAGCACAAAGATGGCCACCGCCCCGACCAGCAGCACCCACCACAGCGTTGCGATAGCAAGCGCGGCCGGGCCTGCCGGATGAACGGCGGACAGATCCTGCGTGCAACCAGCCAGCAGGGTCGGTGTTGAGCATGCGAGCCACAATGACCGACCCGCCCCGAAAGGACCTTTCCGATGTCGCCAGAACCGATCACAGCCCCCGCCGACGCGCTGGTGGACCCCATCGCGAACCACCCCAATTTCAACCAGACCGCCTCGAAGATCGCGGTGCTCGGCCATCCCATCCATGCGATGGCGGTCGCCTTTCCGGTGGCGCTGACCTTCTGCACCTTCGGCGCGGATGCCTTTTACTGGTGGACCGGCGACGGGTTCTGGGCGCGGGCGGCGCTGTGGGCCTCGGGCACCGCCTTTCTGTTCGGGCTGATGGCCGCGCTGACCGGCACAGCAGAGCTGCTGATGGTGCCCGGTATCCGGGTGCGCGCCGCAGCCTGGACCCATGCCACCATCGCCGTGATGCTGCTCGCACTCCTGGGAGCCAACTGGGGTTACCGGATGAACGGATACGAATCCGCCATCCTGCCCTATGGCCTGCTCTTGTCGGCGTTCAACGTGATCGTTGTGGGGGCAACTGGTTGGCATGGCGGCAAGCTCGTTTTCGACTACGGGTTGGGCACGGCAAAGGGCAGTTGACGGGCCTGCGCCTGCATCAACCAGTCGGGCAGCGGGACCGCATCGAGGTCCGGCTTGCCCAGCACCAGCGTCAGGATGGCGAGGACAGGCACCAGAAGCGCGATCACCGACAGCAGCGGCTTGGGCGGCACATGCGTGCCTTCGGTTTCCGCAATCCGCACCAGCACGCTGCCGATCCAGGCATGGAACGCTACCAGCGCGCCACGGACACCAGCTTGGCGAAAAGCCACGTCACAAAGACCTCGCGCAGAAAGATCAGCGCGGTGCCCGACCCGATGGCGATCAGCGCCGCCGGGGTGATGGCATAGATGTAGCCGAAATGCGTGACCCGGCGCAGCCGCGCGAAATCCGCCTGCGTGGTCGCCGGGTCATGCAGGGCAAGCATCAGCGGCAGAGCGAAGAGGCCACCGCACCACAGGATCAGTTCCGCGAGGTGAACCGCCTTGATGTGCGGGATCAGGGCGGTGGCGAGTTCGTTCATGTGGTTTGGGCCATTGAGCCGCGCCAGCCGCGCCGGGCAGCAATTGCGCCGAAGACCAGATACGGAATGGCGGCCGGGATCCACATGATCAAGCCACCGAGTTCCTGATCTTCCAGCGGCGACAGGCCCCAGTCCACCGGGGCAAAGATGTGGATCGCATACAGCGCGCGCGGGGCGAAGGTCAGCAGCGCACCAAGGAAGGCCATCTGCATGAACCCGCCCCAAACCCACAGAATGGACGATCCAACAGATTGCTCCCGGCTCAGGACCGCGCGCCAGCACATCACCGCAGGCACAAGGATGCTGGCCTGCATCCCCCAATAGAGCGTGTAATTCGACATCGCCGCATCATAGGCGGCAGGCAGGTGCTACGCCCACAGCGTCGTGGTGGACAGCAGGAACGCCGGCAGGGCCGCAGGCCGCAGGATTGGGCGCAGCGCCATCGCCAGCAGCGGCGCCGCGACCGCGATCAGCGGAATATGGTGTACGACCCGGCCCGCAAACAGCGCAGCCGACAGCGCACAAAGGGGCGATACAAAGGCAACCGCCAGAATTACCACCGCCGCCAAGCCGGGTCTGCTGCGCCGGACCATCACGGCCATGGCCGCAAGGGCGACCAGCAAGATCGGATCGAAGTTCCATCGCAGACAGATGTCCGCAGGCACGGGGCCGCACCGCAATACAATCCCGTCTGCTACAGCGGGTTCATTGGCGTGTCCCCAACCGATAGGCAACCAACTGGTCTGAAACCTGCGGTTTCAGGATCGAGTTGCCGCCTGCCGTGAACACCACATAATCGACGCCTTCATGGGTATAGACGGCGGGGATCGCCACCGATGGCGCCTCTACCAGATCGGACCACAGCTCGGCCCCCGTCGCCGCGTCCAGCGCGCGCACGCGTGCGTCCATGGACGCGCCGATGAAGATCACGCCACCCGCCGTCACGACCGGCCCACCCAAAGTGGGCGACCCCCAGTTGGCAAGACCATAAAACCCCCATTGCTGCGAACGGCCAAAAGGCACCTCGTACAACCGCGCACCGGTTTTTAGGTCAAAAGCCGAGAACGTGCCATAGGGCGGCTTCCAGCACGGCAGACCAAGGCTGTTGCGCCATTCCTTCAGCTCGATGCCGTAGGGCGCGCCTTCCTGCGGGTAAAAACCCGCCTCGTTGCCGCTGCCTCCATCCTGCCGGTCATATTCTTCGCGCGGGATCAGGCGCAGGATCTGCACGACATGCATCGAGTTGAGGTAAAGGATGCCCGTGCGCGGATCGACCGCCGCACCGCCCCAGTTGTTGGCACCCGCAGTGCCCGGATACAGGAACGTGCCCTGTTCGGACGGCGGCGTGAAGATGCCTTCATAGCGGTGCTGCGCGCGTTCCCGGGAACACTGGCCGCCGCTGGTCAGATCGGCCAGCCACCAGACGTCCGGCATCTTGAAGGGGTCGTTGGTGGGGGGCGGCACCATTGCAAAGGGCTGGGTGCCCGACGCGACCTCTCCCACCGCGTTGCTGGCGGGCACCGGGCGATCCTCGATGGGAAACAGCGGCTCGCCGGTTTCGCGGTTCAGGACGAAGATGAATCCCATCTTGGTGGTCTGCACCAGCGCGGGCACAACCACGCCATCGCGCGTGATGTCTACCAGTGTCGGCGCGGCTGACAGGTCATAATCCCAGATATCGTGGTGCACCAGTTGGCGGCTCCACCGTACCTCGCCGGTTTCCACGTCCACGGCCGTCACGGCTGTGGCCAGCGGAATTGGATCAAGCCGGTTGCCGCCCCAGTAATTCGGGCTGGGTGAGGACACGGGCAGATAGACCAGCCCGAGGGCCTCATCCGCCGACATCGACGTCCAGATGTTCGCCGTGCCGGTGAAGGGGATCATCGCGTCAGGGATGAACCCCAGATCCCATTTCAGCGCGCCACTGCGTGCGTCGATCGCCATCAGATTGCCCGGCGGGGCCACGGCATACGCCCAGTCCTTGCCCGCCCAGCCCACCATCAGCGAGTCTCCCACCACGGTCGGCGGTTGCAGGATGGAAAACGGGAACTTGGCATTGACCGTGTTGTATTGGTTCAGGTTCAGCACGCCACCTTCGCCAAAATCGGCACACAGCGCGCCGGTGTCGGCATCGACCGCGTGCAACTCGGCATCCATCGTCCCGAGGTAGACGCGCTTTTCGCAAACGCCCGATTGTCCGCTCTCCCAGTAGGCCACGCCACGGGTCTTGAGGGCGGGTTGTGTCAGCGGTTCCAGCGCCGACTGGCTGTCATAAGCCCAGCGATCCGCGCCGGTTGCGGGGTCCAGCGCGAGGATGCGGTAGAACGGCGTGCCGAGGTAAAGCGTGCCGTTCGCGTAGATCGGGGTCGCCGACCAGACCGTTTCGGGCAGATCGCCCGACCCGTCCGAGACATCGCCGGTATGCACCTCCCACGCCCGCTCCAGACTGGCCACGCTGCCGGGATTGAAGCTTTGCACGTCGGCGAACTTGGTGGCGGCGAGGTCGCCATTGAACGTGTGCCAGCTTGTCTGATCCGCCAGAGCGGGGGTCGGAAGGCCAAGGGCTACCAGCAGGCTAAGACGAAGCGGCATCAGTACGTCTCCGTGTGTCAGGGCGCAGCAAGACAAAGATCAACCCGACAACCGCCAAGGCCATGGCAGCGGCCATTCCGTACTGCATGAGAAAAAACCCGGCGACGGCGGTCAGTGCCGCCCCGAGACCGATCAAAAACGCAAGGACGCCAAACAGGGCCCCCTGCCGTTCCGTGAAAGCGGAAAGAATGACCCCGATGAACACGGCGAGTGCGCCGATGAGGGCCAGCAGGGCACCCGCGGTGCCCGTGACGCCAGTTTGGTCAGCGAGGTAGGAATAGGCGGCCAAACCGCAGCCGACGGCAGCGGGCAGAGCAACCGGAATAAGATTTCTGTGCAACATCCGCTTCTCCGTTTCAACTGCTATCGGCTCCCAAACCCACGCAGCGAGCATTCGTTCCGAAATTTGGAGTTACGCGATCCTGCAATGATCGGGGCGGTTCGGCACGGAACGTTCAGGCTGGGCGCGCGTCTTTCTCTCAGGGCTCCAGTGCCTGAACTCGAGGTGAACTGATGCGGGTTTACCGGAGGGTGATCTGTTCATTTTTCAGGCGACCATATCGAGTGTGTTCAGGTTTTGATAGAACGCCTCCTCTGCTTCAGCGGGTGGGATGTAGCCGATGGGGCCGAGCAGCCGGCGGTTGTTATACCAATCGACCTAGTAGCCGGTAGGCGATGCTTGCATCGCCGTAAGGCCATTTGAGGGTTTCCCATTCGACTTCGCGCATCGATTTCCACGGGCCGATTTGGTTGATGACCTCGGTTTTGAACAGCCCGATGACACATTCAGCGAGAGCATTATCATAGGCGTCTCCGACGGTTTCGACTGACGGATCGATACCGACTTCGATGAGCCGCTCGGTGTATTTGATCGACAGATATTGCGATCCGCGATCCGAGTGATGGATTAGCTCCCTGTTATCAGGCGTTTTTCTTTGCCAGATCGCTTGTTCCAAAGCGTCGAGAACGAACTTCGTCGCCATTGATGTCGAGACCCGCCAGCCGACGATGCGGCGCGCGAAGACATCAATCACGAAGGCCACATAGACCGTTCCTGACCAGGTTGGCACATAGGTGAAGTCGGACACCCAGAGTTGATTGGGACGATCCGCTTTGAACACGCGGTTCACTTTGTCGTCGGGGCACGGATGCGAGCTGTCCGGATCGGTTGTGACAACCTTTTTGCCTCGGAGCACGCCCTTCAGGCCCAAACGACGCATCAACCGTTCCACCGTGCATCGTCCAACCTCCTCATTGTCTCTGAGCAAGACGTGCCAGACCTTCCGCGCCCCATAGAGCTTGCGGTTGTCCTTCCAGGCGACATCGATCTTAACGCAGAGATCAGCGTCAGACTTCGCCCGCACCGAAGCTCGATCAGGATCACGCGCAATGGCGCGCCGCTCATAATAGGTGGACTGGGCAATTTGCAGTATTCTGCACATCGGCTCGACCCCATACACCCCACGGTGTTCCTAAATAAAAGCAATCACTTGCGAAACGGGCGGTCGAGCTCCGCCTGAGCAAAATACGCGGACGCTTTCTTCAGGATCTCATTGGCCTGACGCAGTTCCCGGTTCTCGCGTTCGATTTCCTTGATCCGTGCCTTCTCAGCAATGGTCGGTCCCGGCCGCTCGCCACCGTGCGCCTGCTGCCAGCGCGAGGTTTTCCGCAGCGCAGCCAAGGCTGGCAAACAGATGGTGATCGTCGGGATCCACGACCGGGGTGCGGCGCGTGATGTCTGGCAGGATGTCGATGCCCCGGTCGTCCGCACGGAACAGCCAGGGCTGTGTGTCGTGCCCATTCGCGGCGAGTGTTGCATAGCGGATCAGATCGCGGGCGGAGGCCGAGGCGGGAAGAGGGTCCCGCAAACTGGCGGCATGGGCCGCCATGTCTGCCGCCGCACGCTGGCGCTGCCACACGGTCCATCCGGCACCGCCAAGGGCCAATACGCCGAGGCTGCCACCAATCAGAAGGGTTCTGCGCCGCATCAGGACGTGACCTTGGTCGTGCAGATCAAGGGATATCGAACTATTCGGTCGTCCCGCCTTCGAAGACCTCGTGCGAGGCTTCGGCTTCGGCCTTGGTGGCCTGTACCAGCGCGTCGATGTGGTTGGGGGGGCCGTAGATCGTGTAAAGCCGCAGCGGTGTATCGCCTTTATTCGTCAAATTGTGAACCGCCCCGGCGGGCACGATGATGCCGTCCCCATCCTTGAATACACGCGTCACACCGTCGATCACCAGCGCGCCCGTGCCTTCTTCTATGCGAAAGAACTGATCATGCGTCGCATGGGTTTCGCGGCCGATGCTTTCGCCGGGCTTCAGCGTCATCAGCACGAGCTGCAAGTGTTTGCCGGTGTAAAGCACCTTGCGAAAGTTGGTGTTTTCTTCTGTCAGATGTTCGATATCGGCGAGATAGCCTTTCATCGCAGCGTCCTTTTCGAAAAACCGGAAGGCAAACGGGTTTGTCAGCCGACCCCATGGGCGCAGGGTGCATCCGTCCCCGAAATTGCGCACTGACGCAGGTTGGTCTGCTTCTGTCACACGGCGGCAGCAGTCGGCGTTGCCGTCGCAACCTCTTGCTGTGCCCACCGCCAGATCGGCTTCAGCAGTTCAAGTGTCACCAGCACCGCCAGCCCGGCCAGCGGTGGCACCGCCAGGAACACTGGTTCCAGCGCCTCAAAGCCAAAGAGATCGCGCGCGGGTTGCCAGAACAGCGCCACCGCCAGCAAGGTGCCGACAAGGGGCAGCACGATGGCCAGTGCCCGGTTTGGCCGTGTGATCGCGGTCAGGATCGAGGCTGACCGCGACCGATCCACCAGGATCAGCGCCACGATGCCTAATACCAATGCGGCAAAGGTCATGCCCCGCACCTGATCGCTGGACAGCCCGTAACCCGGCGCCAGCGCAAAGATCGTGGCGGCGATACCCAAGACCAGCAGACCTTGCGTAAGGCTCCAAAGGATCGTGGGGCCGGAAAACAGCGGCTCGGTGGGTGGGCGCGGCGGGCGGGACATGATGCCGTCTTCTTCGGTTTCCGCTTCGAACACCAGCGAACAGACCGGGTCGATCACCATCTCCAGAAAGGCAATATGAACCGGACCGAACAGGATCGGCATCCCGAACAGCAGCGGCATCAAAGCCAGCCCCGCGATGGGGACGTGCACCGCCAGAATGAAGCTCATCGCCTTGCGCAGGTTGTCGTAGATCCGCCGGCCCAGCCGGACTGTGGACACGATGGACCCGAAATCATCGTCCAAGAGCACGATGCTGGCCGCCTCGCGTGCCACATCGGTGCCGCGCCCGCCCATCGCCACGCCAATATCGGCAGCCTTGAGCGAGGGCGCGTCGTTCACCCCGTCGCCGGTCATCGCCACGACCGCGCCTGCTGACTTGAGCGCTGCCACGATACGCAGCTTTTGTTCGGGCATGATACGGGCGAAGATGGTGACGTCCTTGACGGCGGTGGCAAGATCGGTCTCTGTCAGGTCGGCAAGCTCTGGCCCGGTGATCACGCGGCTGCCTTGCAGGCCCGCTTGCGCCGCAATCGCCTGAGCGGTGGCCGGATAGTCGCCAGTGATCATGATGACCCTGATCCCGGCGCTGCGGCATTGCGCGATTGCGCCCGGAACCGAGGCGCGCAAAGGGTCATTCAGCCCCACAAGACCTAACAGGCGAAAGGAGAACCCACGCTGGTTTTCGGGCAGCGAAGAGCCGTTGAAGGCCGCCTCTGCCACGGCCAGCACCCGCAGACCCGCCCCGGCCATCTGATCGACCTGCACCGTCAATGCCGTGCGGGCATCAGAGTTCAGGTTGCACAATTCGGCTACCGCTTCCGGCGCGCCTTTTGCCGCGACCTGCCAGCCGCTCTTCGACTGTTCCGCATCCGGTGCCTCCCAGACCTGCGACATCGCCAGCAGATCAGGGGCCAGCGCATAACTGCGGGCAAGGGTCCGCCCAGCACCTGGCAGGGTTTCGCCCTCCCGCAGATCGGCCTTGGCCAGGGCGTGAAACGCCTTTTCCATCGGGTCGAACGGTTCGGGAGCCGAGGCCATCACTCCCGCCGCCGCCAGTTCCCGAAACCCTTGCGGCAGGGCAGCCCCGGCCTTGGCCGCTGTGCCACCCGGCAAGCGCAGTTCGGCAATCGTCATGCGATTCTCGGTCAGCGTTCCGGTCTTGTCGGTGCACAGCACGCTGGCCGCCCCCAGAGTCTCGATGGCCGAGGCCCGCCGTGTAAGCACCCGCACCTTCGAGATTCGCCACGCTCCCATGGCCATGAACACGGCGAGGACCATCGGGAATTCTTCTGGCAGCATCGACATGCCGACGGCAATTCCCGCCAGCACGCCCTCCAGCCAGCCACCGCGCAACATTCCGTACAGCACGACAACAGCAAGACTGACAGCTGCACCGACAGTGGCAAAGACGATCACCAGCTTGCGCATTTGCAGTTGCATGTGCGGTGTCTCGATTTCCAGCTTGCCAAGGGACCTGCCGATCTTGCCGATTTCAGAGGCTGACCCGGTGGCGGTGACCGTAGCCAGTGCTGTGCCACGCACGATCAGACTGCCGGAATAGACCATCGGTTGATCTTCTCCGCCGGGGCGCGTGTCGGTCGCAGGACCTGGCGTCTTGCGCACCGGAACTGCCTCGCCTGTCAGCAGGGACTCGTCGGCCGAAAGGTCTTTCGCCTCGATCAGGACGGCATCCGCCGGAACCCGGTCGCCTTCCGACAGAACGATCACATCGCCCCGCGCCACTTCGCGCCCCGCAATGCGCACCCTTTCGCCCCCGCGGATCACCAACGCACGCGGACTGGTCAGGTCGCGCAGCGCGTCCAGAACCTTTTCGGTGCGGGCTTCTTGCACCACGGTGATGCCGACCGAGAGCGAGGCAAAGATCAGCAGGATCACCGCCTCCTGATGGTTGCCGAGCAGAAAGTACACCACCCCGCCAGCGAGGAGCAAAGCCAGCATCGGCTCGCGCAGCACATCGAACACGATCCGCAAGCTTGAGCGTCGTCGCGCGCGGGGCAACTCGTTGAAGCCTTCCTCGGCAAGCCGCGCGGCGGCCTCCGTCGGGGTCAGACCCTGTTTGATCGGGGCAATGTCAGCGGGATGATCCATGGGTGCTTTCGGCAAATCGGCGTGGCCACGCCGAAAATACCAGCATCCCACTGCAGCGATGCCTTCGCCTTGATGCACATCAGTGCATGGGTCTGTCAGGCGGTCTAGATTTTGATTTTTCGCACTGCGAACAGCGCAAGGCGTTACCTGAAAGGAGACCCAATGCCCGATGCAAACCCCGCAGGGCGGGTCCATGCCGTGCGTGGCGCGGTGATTGACGTACGCTTTAATGCAGGCACCCTGCCTGCGTTGAACGAGGCGCTGATCGTCGAATGGGACCGCCCGGAAACCTTGACGCTTGAAGTGCAAGGTCACCTCGATCTGACCACGCTGCGTGCGGTAGCCCTTCAGGCAACGGCTGGCTTGTCGCGCGGTGTGCCTGTGCGCGCGACCGGGGCCCCGATCACGGTGCCGGTGGGGTCTGCTGTGCTGGGACGGCTTATGGATGTGACCGGGGGCGTGCGCGACCTCGGCGCACCCCTTCCGGATGATACGCCGCGCCGGTCTATCCATGCTGCCCCGCCGCCGCTGGCCGCCCAAAGCACGACGACCGAAGTGTTCGAGACCGGCATCAAGGTGATCGACCTGCTGACCCCGATGGCGCAGGGCGGCAAGGCGGCGATGTTCGGCGGTGCGGGCGTGGGAAAGACGGTTCTGGTCATGGAGCTGATCCACGCCATGGTCGAGAAATATGAGGGCATTTCGGTCTTTGCGGGCATCGGCGAGCGGTCGCGGGAAGGGCACGAGTTGCTGACCGAGATGTCGGAGTCCGGCGTTCTGCCGCGCACGGTGCTGGTCTATGGCCAGATGAACGAACCGCCGGGGGCACGGTGGCGCGCGCCCCTGACCGCGCTGACGATCTCGGAATACTTCCGCGACACCAAGCACCAGAACGTTCTGCTGCTGATGGATAACGTGTTTCGCTTTGTTCAGGCGGGGGCCGAGGTGTCCAGCCTGCTGGGCCGGTTGCCGTCGCGCGTCGGGTATCAGCCGACGTTGGCCACCGAAGTGGCGGGGTTGCAGGAACGCATCGCGTCAGTCGCTGGGGCGGCGGTGACCTCAATTCAGGCGGTCTATGTGCCCGCCGATGATTTCACCGACCCGGCGGTGACGACGATTTCCGGCCATATGGACTGCGTGATCGTGCTGAGCCGTGCCTTGGCAGGGCAAGGGTTCTATCCGGCGATTGATCCGCTGGCCTCATCGTCCACCCTGCTCGACCCGGCTGTTGTGGGTGAGGAGCACTACAAGATTGCCGGCGAGGTGCGCGAGATGCTGGCGCGGTTTGCCGAGTTGCAAGACATCATCTCGCTTCTGGGCGTGGACGAGTTGGGCAGCGCCGACAAGCGCATTGTCACCCGCGCCCGGCGTCTGCAACGGTTTCTGAGCCAGCCTTTCGCGGTGACCGAGGCCTTTACCGGCACCCCCGGGCAGTCCGTTTCCCGTGCCGACACGCTGGCCGGATGCCGCGCCATTCTGGATGGTGAAGCGGATGCGTGGGCGGAAGCCTCGCTCTACATGGTGGGCTCGATTGCCGATGCCCGCGCCAAGGAGCAAGCCGCCGCATGACCCGGAGCATGACCTTGCGGATCATCACGCCGCTTTCGGTTATTGCCGATGAGCCAGCCACCGACCTGCGCGCGGTGGATGCCAGCGGCAGTTTCGGCATCCTGCCGGGGCACGCCGATTTTCTGACCCGGCTTGCGGTGTCGGTCGTCAGCTGGTCGACGGCCGAGGGGAATGCCCGGTTTTGTGCGGTGCGGGGGGGCGCGCTGACGGTGCGCGCGGGCCATGTCGCCATCGCCACGCGCGAGGCGGTGACGGGCGACGATCTGGCAACGCTGGACCGCGAAGTGCTGGCCCGGTTCCGTGCCGAAATGGATGAAGAGCGGGTCGAGCATGTGGAAACCACCCGCCTGCATTTGGCGGCCATGCGGCAGATGCTGGCCCGGTTGCAACCGAAACCACGGGGGGCGGGGGTATGAGCGAACCTGACGAAAACGATCCGCTGCTGCGCGAAGTGCGCGCCCAGCAGGCCCGCCGCGCGGCATGGGCGCGTGACGGCGAGGCGTCAATCGGGCGCCGTCTGGCGCAGATCGGCGTGCTGGGCTGGATCATCGTGGCCCCGATGCTGGGTGGCATCGCCTTGGGCCGCTGGCTGGACGGGCGGTTCGATACGGGGCTGTTCTGGACCGCGCCACTGCTGATGGTCGGTCTTGGCCTTGGCGGCTGGTTCGCCTGGCGGTGGATGGGCAGCGCATGAGCGATCTTTTGATCCTCGCCCTGTGGCTGGCGGGCGGTGGGCTGATCGGCCTGATCTATTTCCGCATGGTGCGCCACAGCGCCGATCTGATGCTGTCAGGACGCCGGGGCGGGCCATTGTTCGGTGTCGCGCTGGTGCTGCTGCGGATGGCAGGGCTTGGCGGCGTTTTGATCATCGCGGCGATGCAGGGAGCGGGGCCGTTGCTGGCTGCGGCGCTGGGGGTGCTGATCGGACGCTTTGCCATCATGCGGAGGACTGCGTGATGGACAGCCCGCTACAATCGCTACCGCTATTCATGGTCGGTCCGGTGCCGATCATGGCGTCGGTCGTCGTGACATGGGCGATCATGGCGGTGCTGGTGCTGGGGGCTGCCCTGCTGACCCGACGCCTGACCCTGGTTCCGTCAAAGGCGCAGGCCGCGGCGGAATTGCTGGTCAGCACGGTCGATCAACAGATCCGCGACGTCACCGGGGCCGCCCCGGCCCCCTACCGCGCCTTTGTCGGCACGCTGTTCCTGTTCATATTGATCGCCAACTGGTCGTCACTGATCCCCGGCGTCACACCGCCCACCGCCACGATGGAAACGCCTGCCGCCCTTGCCGCCATCGTGTTCGTGTCGATCATCTTCTTCGGCATCAAGGGCGGCGGCGTGGGGGGCTTTCTGCGCGGCTTCGCGCTGCCCAACCCGGTGATGATCCCGCTCAACATGCTCGAAAGCATCACCCGCAGCTTTTCGATGTTCGTTCGCCTGTTCGGCAATGTGATGAGCGGGGTCTTCGTCATCGCCATCGTCGGATCATTGGCCGCCCTGCTGGTGCCGATCCCGCTGATGGTGCTCGATCTGCTGACGGGCGCCGTGCAGGCCTACATCTTTGCCGTGCTGTCGATGGTGTTCATCACGAGTGCCGTCGAAAAGGGCAAGCCCCAACCCACCCCTGAAAACAAGGAGTCCTGAATGGACTATATCGCCCATATCAGCATCTTTTGCGCCGCCTTCGCGGTGTCCTTCGGTGCGCTTGGCCCGGCGCTGGCCGAAGGCCGCGCAGTGGCCGCCGCGATGGAGGCTATCGCGCGGCAACCCGAGGCCGCCAACACCATCTCGCGCACGCTGTTCGTGGGTCTGGCGATGATCGAGACGACGGCGATCTACTGCCTTGTCATCGCGCTGCTGTTGCTGTTCGCCAATCCGATGATGCCATGACCTTCGATTTCTGGACCCTT
>JBKBOF010000037.1:0-22608 GCA_046294955.1 Paracoccaceae bacterium | reverse complement strand
TCTCGGCCCGGTTCCTGACCGAGAACCCTGATACGACGGTCGATCTGCTTCGTCGGGCGCTGATCGAGCCCCGCTTTGACCAGGACGCGGTGGACCGCGTGCGGGGGCAGGTGCTGGCTGGCTTGCGGCAGGATGCCAAGAATCCGTCAACACTGGCCAGCCGGCAGTTGCGGGCGATGGCGTTTGGCGATCATCCCTATGCCACGACAGGCGACGGCACCGAAGAGTCGGTTCTTGCCCTGACCCGTGATGACATGATCGCCGCCCATGCGGGTGCCATTGCGCGCGATCGGATTTATGTGGCTGCGGCGGGCGATATATCTGCCGCCGAACTGGGGCCGCTGCTGGACACGTTGTTGGGAGGGCTGCCGGCGACAGGCGCACCGCAGGTTGGCCGCGCGCCGCTGAACCTGACCGGTGGCATTACCGTGCAGGATTTTCCCGGCCCGCAATCAACGGTGATCTTCGGTCACGAAGGGATCAAGCGCGACGACGCCGATTTCTTTGCGGCGTCGATCCTGAACGAAATTCTGGGCGGAGGTCGGTTCAGCGCCCGTCTGATGACCGAAGTGCGTGACAAGCGTGGCCTGACCTACGGCATTGGCACCTATCTGCTCGGCTATGATCAGGCAGAATTGTTGATGGGTCAGTTTTCGTCGGCCAATGGCACCGTGGGACAGGCGATAGACGTGATCCGCGACGAATGGCGGAAGATCGCTGTCGATGGTGTTACGGAAAGCGAACTGGCTAATACCAAAACCTATCTGACCGGAAGCTATCCACTGCGTTTTGACGGCAACGGTCCGATTGCCAGTATTCTGGTCGGCATGCAGATGATCGGCCTGTCGTCGGACTACCCCAAAACCCGCAACGCCAAGGTCGAAGCTGTCACCATGGAAGACGTCAAGCGCGTCGCGGCCCGACTGTTCCACGAAAATGATCTGCGCTTTGTGGTGGTGGGGCAACCCGAAGGTGTCGTTGCGACCGACTGACCGAATCTATGGCCCTTGGCGACGGGGAGTGCTAAACTTGGGGGTATGAACATGGCGACCCCCAACATATCCACAAATCGGCCGATCATCCGGGCCTTGGACGAGGCTGCGATCAACCGAATTGCAGCGGGCGAGGTGGTTGAACGCCCCGCCTCGGTTGTCAAGGAATTGGTTGAAAATGCGCTGGATGCCGGGGCAACGCGGATCTCGGTTGATTTTGCAGATGGTGGCAAGACACTGATCCGGGTGATGGATGATGGCTGCGGCATGACCGGGGATGATCTGCCTTTGGCTGTCGCCCGGCATGCGACATCAAAGATTGACGGGTCAGATCTGTTGAACATCCACAGCTTTGGCTTTCGGGGGGAGGCTTTGGCTTCCCTGGGTGCTGTGGGCCGGCTGACCCTGACCTCACGCGTGGCGGGGCAGGAGGCAACGCAAATCACTGTGGCAGGCGGGCGGATGGGAGCCGTGCGCCCGGCTGCCCTGACTCGTGGTACAGTGGTCGAATTGCGTGATCTGTTCTATGCCACACCCGCACGGTTGAAATTCCTGCGCACCGACCGCGCCGAAGCGCAGGCGATTGCCGAAGTGCTGCGCCGTCTGGCGATGGCAGAGCCGCATGTCGGTTTTACCCTGACCGACGTGTCGGGAGGTGAGAGCCGCACCATTTTTCGTGCCGACCCGCAATCAGGCGACTTCTTCGATGCGCTTCATGGCCGTCTGACGGGCATGCTCGGCGCGGATTTTACCCAGAACGCCCTTCGCATCGACGTAAACCGTGATGGGCTTCATCTGACCGGCTATGCCGCCTTGCCCACCTATTCGCGCGGATCGTCGGCGCAGCAGTTTGTCTTCGTGAACGGCCGCCCGGTGCTGGACCGGATGCTTCTGGGCGCACTGCGGGTGGCCTATTTCGATTTTCTGTCGCGCGACCGGCACCCTGCCGCCGTGCTGAACCTGTCATGCGATCCTGTACGGGTCGATGTGAACGTGCACCCCGCCAAATCCGAGGTGCGTTTTCGCGAACCCGAAGCCGCGCGGAGTCTGATCATCACTGGCCTTCGCACCGCTTTGTCCGGTGCAGGGCATCGTGCGTCAACAACGGTGGCGACGGAAACACTGGCCGCCATGCGCCCGGAGGCGCGAACCTATCAGATGGACCGCCCGTCGCAGGTCACATTCGCCCGTGCCTACACCTTTCAGGCGCCAGATCCGGCTGGTTTTGCCGAAGCACCAACGGCCCGCATCGAAGGTCCCGGAACCTTTGACGATGACAGCCATCCGTTGGGGGCTGCCCGCGCGCAGGTGCATGAAAACTATATCATCACGCAAACCGCCACGGGCATCGTGATCGTTGATCAACATGCCGCCCATGAACGGCTGGTGTACGAGCGCCTGAAACGCCAGATGGCCGAGACCGGCGTCACCGCTCAGGCCCTGTTGATCCCTGAAATTGTCGAATTGTCGTCAACCGATGTGACCCGGCTTTTGGAGGCCGCACCCATGCTGGCCGAAGTGGGATTGACGGTCGAGCCGTTTGGGGGCAACGCCATCGCCGTGCGCGAAACCCCTGCCATTCTTGGCACCGTAAATGCGGCTGCTCTGATCTGCGACGTGTTGGATGAACTTGCTGACAGTGGGAAATCGTATGGGGTTCGTTCCAAAATCGATGCGGTGCTGTCGCGCATGGCCTGTCATGGATCGGTGCGCTCTGGTCGCCAGATGCGGGCCGATGAAATGAATGCGCTTCTGCGCGAGATGGAAGCAACGCCTCATTCTGGTCAGTGCAACCACGGGCGGCCTACCTATGTGGAATTGAAATTGCACGATATTGAACGGCTGTTCGGGCGCAGATGATCACTCTTTTTGGCCATAGTTTCGCATGGACCGACCCCGAGGTGCTGATCCTTGGCGGGGCTGCACTTGTTTTTCTGGGGTTCCTTGCCGTGATTTTGCGCACGGCGGGGCGGTCGGCCACGATGGCCGAACCCTTGATGCGCGAAATCGGCTGGCTTGCGCAACGGGTGCAGCAACTGGGTGACGGTCAGGAACGTTTGGCGGGCGGGCTGCACCATGTGTCAGAATCGCAAGCTGTGTCGCAATCCGCCATGCTTCAGGTAATGGAGCAGCGGCTCGCGGAAGTGTCGCGCCAGATGGGCGAAAGCCTGCATGGCACTTCGACCCGCACCGCGCGGTCATTGGGCGAATTGCAGCAGCGGCTGGAAACCATCGACAAGGCGCAGGCCAATATTGAAAAGTTGTCAGGTAACGTGCTGTCATTGCAGGATATCCTGTCGAACAAGCAGACCCGCGGCGCCTTTGGCGAAATCCAGTTGCATGATATTGTGCAAAAGGCACTGCCCAAGGATGCCTACACGATGCAGGCAACCCTGTCGAACAACCGTCGCGCGGATTGCCTGATCCACCTTCCGAACCCGCCCGGTCCCATCGTGATTGATGCAAAATTTCCGTTGGAGGCATACGAGGCCATCCGCCGTGCAGAAACCCCGCGTGAGGCTCAGGAAGCGGCGATGCTTATGCGCGGTTCGGTTAGGCAACACATCAAGGCGATTGCCGAAAAATATATCATCGAAGGCGAAACTGCGGACGGCGCGTTGATGTTCCTGCCGTCCGAGGCGGTTTATGCTGAACTGCATTCGAATTTTCCCGAAATCGTGCGGGAAGGGTTTGTGGTCAAAGTCTGGATTGTGTCACCGACCACCTGCATGGCCACGCTCAACACCATGCGGGCCGTTCTGAAAGATGCCCGCATGCGCGAACAGGCTGGCGCGATCCGCAAGGAACTCGCACTGCTTTACGCGGATGTGGACCGGTTGGGCACGCGGGTTGAAAGTCTTGACCGCCATTTCGGGCAAGCCGCAAAGGATATCGAGGATATCAAGATCAGCTCTGACAAGGCCACCAAGCGGGCGCGGCGTCTGGACAACTTCGACTTCGAGGAGATAGCGAACGCCCCGCAGACGCCGGTGATCGCGCCAAATGCGGCCGAGTGATCAGATCCGGAAGAACGGCTGGGCCAATCGTGGCAGCAGGGCGTTGAACTTCAGCGGGCCCTGGGTTGCGGCAAGACAGATACAAACCTGTCCGGCCTCGGCTACCGGGGTGTGTTCAACGGATGGATCAGCGATTTCAATATCGCCTGCGGCGAAACGATCGCCTTCATCGCGGAATGCGCCCTGCAACACCAGCGTCAGTTCCAGACCATTATGGCCATGGTCCGGCATCGCGGCGCCGCCGGGAATATACAACAGGCGTGCCGACGCGCCTTTGTCGCCGGTTGACAAGATCGCCTGACGGGCCCCAAGACCCAAAGGCCGCCACTTCACGGCCTCCAGACCGCCGCCGACGTAATCCATCAAGGGTGCAGGCAAAATACCATCCGACCGGCGAAGCACCCGCGCGCTGGCCTGCGGCAAAGTGTCGATCCGGGACAGGCAGGCTTGCAGGCTGCCATCGGACATTTCAGACAAAGCCTCTTCGAACACAGCGCCGCCCAAGGCGTCGCACGCCATGGATCGTGCCCGACATTCATCGCACACAGACACGTGGGCGGCGATCACCAGATTGAAAGCCTCCGGCAGCTCCGCTGCCGCATAGGCCATCAAAAGTTCATCCGAGAGGTGGTGTTTGATCGTCATCTTTCCGTTGCCTTCACGTCCATCTGATGGCGCAGCCGCTCTAGCGCCAGTCGTATCCGCGATTTGATCGTGCCGAGTGGCAGACCGGTTTCCAATGCAATTTCACTGTGCGACAGGTCGCCAAAAAACGCCCGTTCAATCAATGCGCGCTGTTTTGCGGGCAGTTGGGCCAGCGCGGCACCCAACCGTTCGGTTTCTTGCTGCGCCTCGAACACCTCGGCCTGATCGGGTTCAGGCTCTGGCCCCCAGGGCAGATCTTCCGGTTCGGGCCGGCGCGATTTGCGCAGCGCATCAATCCTTCGATTGCGGGCGATGGTGAACACCCATGTGGCCACCGAAGCCCGTTCAGCATCAAACATGTTTGCCTTCTGCCAAAGCGTAGCCATGACATCTTGCGCACATTCTTCGGCCAGACTGTCCGAGGCGCCGGACTTCATCAGAAAACCTTTCACGCGGGGCGCAAAATGCCTGAACAGCGCTGCAAACGCCGCTTTGTCCTGATGATCGCGCACCCTTAGCACAAGGGCCGCCCAGTCTGTCTGTTCCCCATCCGCTGCCACGCGCAGTTTCCTTTTTCGGTGCAACATCACCCGTTGGCCAGCACCATAAAGCTGCGGCCCGAGAGGTGCATCCGATTTTTCTGCCCCTGCGACATCGAACATCATATCAAAGTTACGCGGCACATGTCCGGTTGGATCACTTTTGCGGAAAGTGTGACAGAAGATGGCGCTGTCAAGTCCGCACTGTCAGAAAAATGTGACAGAGTGATCTGGTGGCGCAGTTGTGCGTATAACTTTCAAAACGACCGAGGAAATCCCTGACATGCCTTTCGAAACCATTGGTTCTGCCCCCCGACGTATTGCCGTGATTGGGGGGGGCATATCTGGCATGTCAGCCGCGCATATGCTCGCCGACAGCAATGCGGTGGTGCTATATGAGGCAGAGCCGCGGCTGGGTGGTCATGCGCGCACCGTGACAGCAGGCAAGCGCGGCGATCAGCCGGTCGATACGGGTTTCATCGTGTTCAACCGCGTGAACTATCCGCATCTGGTCAAGCTGTTCGAGAAGTTGCAAGTGCCCATAGCCGACAGCTCGATGAGCTTTGGTGCCAGTATCGATGGCGGGCGCATCGAATACGCCCTTGCAAGTCTGGATACGCTGTTTGCCCAACGCAAGAATATGTTCAACCCGCAGTTTCTGGGCATGATCACCGATATCCTGCGCTTCAACAAACATGCAAACAACGTTGCAAAACCGGGTATGGTCATCCGCGATCTGCTGGCTGCGCTGGGGACCGGAGACTATTTTCGCGACTATTACATCACGCCTTTTTCTGGCGCGATCTGGTCCACCCCGACCAAAGGGATTCTGGATTTCCCCGCCGATGCGATGATCCGGTTTTTTGACAATCACCGTCTGATGTCCAGCACGGGTCAGCATCAGTGGTTCACGGTGCAAGGCGGGTCGGTACAATACGTCCAACGGTTGCAAGCGGCCCTTACACAGCAGGGCGTTGATCTGCGACTGGGTGGCAAAATAGCCGGTGTGCGGCGCCAAGATGGTATGGTCCATGTCCGGGCGGCCAGAGGCGATTGGGAAGCTTTTGATGACGTCATCTTTGCAACCCACTCCGACGACGCGCTATTGCTCCTGTCGGATGCCACGGTGGCCGAGAGTGCTGCTTTGGGTGCCGTCCGGTATCAAACCAACGAGGCGGTTCTGCATCGCGATGAAAGCCTGATGCCGCGTTTGCGCAAGACGTGGTCCAGTTGGGCCTATGTTGAACCCAAAGGGGGGCCGGGTGACAGGATTGATCTGACCTATTGGATGAACAGCCTGCAACCGATCCCACCGGATGATCCGCATTTCGTGACGCTGAACAGCAATCGCACGATCCGGGAAGAATGTATCTATGACACTGTCAGCTTCCGCCATCCGGTCTATGATACTGCGGCGCTTGCGGCACAGGGGACCATCCGGGCGATGAATGGCACACAGAACACTTGGTTTTGCGGCGCATGGATGAAGAATGGCTTCCATGAAGACGGCATCGGCAGTGCTGTCGATGTGGTTAACGCAATGCGGAATCGCACCAAGGCCGCGGTTGCCGCATGACACAGGTCGATCTGATCCGTGGTGAGACGTTTCATGGCCGCAAAGGGGCGGTCCGGAACAGCTTTCGCTATACCGTGGATTACGTTGCCCTGGATTCCGAAGTGCCGGCGCGCGGGCCTACCCTGTTCGGGCGCAATCGGGCCAATCTGACCTCGGTTTGGGATCTTGATCATGGTGGTCCTCCGGGACAGGGTCGTGGGGCGCAATGGGTGCGCGAGGTGCTGACTGCCAACAACTTGCCGTCGCCCACAAAGATCGTTTTGCTGGCCCAGCCCCGTATTCTGGGGCATGTGTTCAACCCGGTGTCCTTCTGGCTGTGCTATGACGAGACGGGTGTTCTTCGGGTGGTGATTGCCGAGGTCAGCAATACCTATGGCGATCGTCATTCCTATCTGGCGCATCATGACAACCACGGGCCCATCACCCGCGAGGATACGCTGGAAGCGCGCAAGGTGTTTTACGTCTCGCCGTTCCAGCCCGTCGAAGGCGGATACAAATTCCGCTTTGACGTGACGGATGATCGGGTCGGGATATGGATCGACTACACAACGCCGAGCGGTGGGCTGTTCACCAACCTGATCGGCCCGCGCGAGCCGTTGGGCAACCGTGCAATCCTGCGCGCCTGTTGGCGTCGGCCGTTCGGATCACGCCGGGTGCTGACGCTGATCCATTGGCAGGCCCTGAAACTTGCATTGAAAGGCGTTACGTTCCGCCGGCGTCCGACGCCACCTGAGGAAGACGTCACCAGATGAACACGTCCGCTTCAGCAGGCGCGAGGCTTTGGCCGTGGTCGCTGTTCGCAGCGATGATCGCCGCGGCGGGATTGCCGATCTACATCCATGCGCCAAAGTTCTATGTGGATGAATATGGCGTCAGTCTTGCGGCTTTAGGCTTCACGCTTGCCGCCTTGCGGTTGGTTGATGTCGTGCAGGACCCGCTGTTGGGGTGGATTGCCGAAAGCAAACGGCAATGGCGCGCCGCGCTGGTGGCCGGGGCCATTGCAATCATGGCGCTGGCGATGTTTGGGTTGTTCGCCGTCGCACCACCCATCGCGCCGTTGGCATGGTTTGCCGTGACGCTTGCCTTGCTGTTCAGCGGCTTTTCCTTTCTGACCATTGTTTTTTACGCGCAGGGCGTCGACAAGGCCGCCCGTCTGGGTCCGGGTGGCCATATTCGGTTGGCGGGCTGGCGCGAGACCGGATCGCTTTTGGGGGTCAGCCTTGCCTCGGTCGCGCCGGTGGCGCTTGGCGTGGCCATTGATCGGCCCTTTACCGGCTTTGCGGTTGCTTTTGCGGTACTTGCCCTTCTGGCTGGCCTTTCCATGCGCAGCGAATGGGCGGCTAAACGGGCTGGCGTTGCGTCGATCACCGGGTTGATGGTATTTCGCCCGGCTCTGGCTGACCCGCTGGCCCGCCGTCTGCTGCTGATCGCACTACTGAATGCAGCCCCTGTGGCGGTCACGTCCACCCTGTTCCTGTTCTTTGTCGAAAGCCGTCTGGCGGCCCCCGGATGGGAAGGCCCGCTTTTGCTGCTGTTTTTCCTGTCTGCTGCGGCCTCTGCGCCGGGGTGGAGCCGTGCAGCCGCCCGCTTTGGCGCGAAACGAAGCCTTTTGGCGGCCATGGCGCTGGCGATTGCCGCCTTTCTGTGGGCCGTGGCGTTACGCGAAGGCGACATTCTGCCCTTTGCGGTGATCTGTGCCGCTTCTGGGGCTGCACTCGGGGCCGACCTGACCCTGCTGCCCGCCATGTTTGCCCGCCGACTGGCCAGCCTTGGAAGCGGCGAAAGCGCCGCCTTCGGGCTTTGGTCCTTCGTGTCGAAACTTTCGCTTGCTCTTGCCGCAGCTACCTTGTTGCCGACGCTGGCCATGGCAGGCTTCATCCCCGGTGCCGACAATACGACCGAAGCGCTTTTCGCGTTGTCGCTGCTGTATGCGGCGCTTCCCTGCGCCCTCAAGGTGCTTTCGATGGCCTTGCTGGCCACCACAAATTCAGCCGAGGTTGATCTATGATGCCGTTTTTCCTGATCCTGTCAGGCGTAGTGCTGACTCTGGCCCTGCTGATGCTGTCGAAACGCTTTGTCGGTTTTCGGTCGCAAACACCGGCAGATCTTGCCGACCGGAGCCCTCGGTTCGACCTGCGCCACCACCTGAGCGGCCCGATCCTGTGCGAAGGTGTGATTTATGGCCCCACTGGTCGCGTCACCAGCCGGTTCGTCGCAGAAATGGACGGCACATGGCAGGGCAACACCGGCACGCTGCGCGAACGCTTTCGCTATGACAGCGGATCGGTGCAAGACCGATGCTGGACCCTGAAGCTGGGGAATGACGGCAATCTGCGGGCCGAGGCGCCGGATGTCGTCGGCACCGGCACGGGGCGGGCTGAAGGTCCGGCGGTGGAAATGCGCTATCGCATCCGGCTTGACGAAAGTGCTGGCGGGCACGTTCTGGATGTTGTCGATTGGATGTATCTGATGGAAAATGGAACCATCATGAACCGCAGCCAGTTTACAAAGTTCGGGGTGACGGTCGCAGAATTGGTCGCGACCATGCGCAAAGTGCCGGCATAGGGAGAAAGATCAGATGAGAGACTGGGCAGGAAAACGCTATTGGATGGTCGGCGCCTCCGAAGGGCTGGGTCTTGCGTTGGCGCAGCTCCTGTCGCGTTCTGGGGCAGAGGTGATTTTGTCGGCTCGGTCGGAAGACCGGCTTGCGGCGGCCGTTGCAACCCTGCCGGGCAAGGGCAGTGTTGTGCCTTGCGATGTTGCAGATCGTGCCTCGGTGCAGGCTGCGGCTGATACGATCGGCCCTGTCGATGGTGTGGTCTATCTGGCCGGGGTTTATTGGCCGACCAAGGCGCAAGACTGGAACACCGAACAGGTCGAGGCGATGTGCGATGTCAATTTCACCGGCTGTGCGCGGGTGATGGGCGCCGTGATCCCCGCCATGTTGGCGCGGGGGCATGGCCACGTGGTGATCACCGGATCGTTATCAGGGTTTCGGGGGTTGCCGGGGGCGATCGGCTATTCGGCGTCAAAGGCGGGGGTCATGGCATTGGCGGAATCGATGTATGCCGATTTGCGCAACACTGACATTGACGTGCAACTGGCCAACCCCGGATTCATCCGCACCCGCCTGACCGAAAAGAACGATTTCTCGATGCCTTTCATCATGGACCCGGAAGAGGCTGCGCGTGAGATGTTCGAACATATGAACACCGATACCTTCAAGAAAAGTTTCCCGCTGGTGTTTTCGTGGCTGTTCCGTTTGTCGCAATTTTTGCCGGATTGGGCGTATTACCGGCTGTTTCCACCGCGTGGTTGACCGCTTTACCCAAGCCTCAGTTGCACCATGAAAAATCCATCCATGCCGCCATGGTCGCCCCACAGGTCAGGGCGCAGACGCACGCCACCCTGTGGGGTGATCCACGACGGATCAAGTCCCGGCAGCGACGGTGGTATGACAGACAACTGTGGGTGGCGGTCCAGCGCGGCGGCAAGCTGATCTTCGCCTTCGGCCGGCAGAAGGGAGCAGGTGCAGAACATCAGCCGCCCTCCCGGCTTCAGCCACCGCAATGCGCGATCGAGCAGGGTAGCCTGCAAGGTAACAAGCCCGTCTATTTCGGACCCATCCTTGATGTGCTGCAAGTCCGGATGCCGCCGCAGTGTCCCGGTGGCAGAGCACGGCGCGTCCAGCAGTATGAGGTCAAACGCCTTGTCCGGTTCCCAGTGCAACGCATCCGCAACCACAAGATTCGCTGTCAGTCCGGTGCGAGTCAGATTTTCCTGAACGCGCGCCATGCGGGGGGCGGAAATGTCCAGCGCTGTGACCTGCGCCCCGGCATCCGCCAGTTGCAGGGTCTTGCCACCGGGGGCTGCGCACAGGTCCAGCGCCATATCGCCCCGCTGTGGGGCCAGCAGATTTACGGCCATCGCGGCGGCGGCGTCCTGAACCCACCAGTCGCCGGTCGTGTAGCCGGCAAGTTGGGTGATTTGTCCGGCACTTGCCAGCCGGATGCTGCCTGTGGATAAAGCCACACCCTCCGGCACGGCTGACGCGCTTGCCTTTGGCGTGATGTCCACTGGCGGGGTCTGCACTTGCACCGCTTCGATCGCCGCGATCACATCGCGGCCATAGGCGTGCACCAGCGGCTGGCGAAGCCAGCGTGGCATATGAGGCGCTGGCATCGCATCCAGTTCCAGTGGATCCGGAAGCGCGCGCAGCACGGCATTGACCAGACCCGACAGATGCGTTGTGCGCTTGCCGCGCCGGGCCAGTGCCACAGCTTCGTTCACCACGCCGTGTGCGGCGGCCCCATCGGCCCGTTCCCAGACCGCCAGCCGCAGGATGTTCAACACGGCCAATGGCGGTCCCTTGCGCAGCAGCGGCTTCAGCACCCGGTCGATGCGGTCCATCTGGCGCAACACCTGAGCCGCCAACCGCTCGGCCCGCGCCCGGTCCGGACCGGTCAGCCCATCCGGCAGTACCACTTGCGACAGCATTTGCCCTTCGCCAAGAACGGAATTCAACACACCAACGGCTGCACTGCGCGCGGTCACGATTTCGGTTCCAGCCTTCATCCTGCGACGCCTCTGCTTCTTGTCCTGCACGGCAAAGGCCGTATATCAAAGGGAACGAACAGGAAAGCCGCCATGACCGATACCGCCGACCGCACAGATCTGCCGCCCGAAGCAATCCGCGCCCTTGCCGAAGCGCAAGAACGTCGCCGCACAACTGAGGCGTTGAAGTTGCCGACTGAACTTGGTGGCCGCAACGGCCCCGAACCCGTGCGCTATGGCGATTGGGAAAAGAAGGGCATCGCGATCGACTTCTGATCGTCAGCGCAACCGGAACGAGGCAGAATTGCCCGCTCCGCGGTCCACTGTAAAGCGCAACTCGCGCTCGCCTTTGGCCTCGACCAACTGGCAGTTGAAGGGGATGGCATATCCGCTCCAGTCCATGTCACGGCAGAAATAGCCGCCCTCCCATGTCCAGTTTCCGCTGATGGCCCATCCGAGTGCCTTGCCAACGATCTTGCCATCCGGCAGAACCCTTAGCGTCAGGTTATACAGCCCGATCCGCAGATCACGGTCATTCACCAGTGACAGGAAGGCCTGTTTTTCGCGGATTGGTTGGAAGGTATCTGCCAAAGCGGAAAGGGGCTGTGTTGCCAGCACGACAAACAGCAGAACGGAAAATGACATCTGGCGCATGAAAACCCCGTTTGTAAAAGATCCGAGTCCATACGCGCCGAACCGATCTTTGGTTCACTTTGGTGCGTTACAATCCCAGAACATCCATCATGTCATACTGGCCCGGTTTCTGTGACTGCCCCCACAGCACCGCTTTCAATGCGCCACGGGCAAAGATGCTGCGGTCTGTGGCGATGTGGCGCAGCACGATCCTTTCGCCGTCGGCAGCAAAAATCACGTCATGTTCCCCAATGATATCGCCACCCCGAATGGCCGAAAACCCGATGCTGCCCCGCTCGCGCGCGCCGGTGATGCCGTCGCGCCCCGACACCATGGCCTGATCCAGTGCAACGCCACGCCCGTCCGCAGCGGCCCGACCCAGCATAAGCGCGGTGCCCGATGGCGCGTCCACCTTCATCCGGTGATGCGCCTCGACGATTTCCACATCCCAATCCGCATCCAGGGCCTGCGCCACCTTTTGCGTCAGCCGTACCAGAAGATTGACGCCTAGGCTCATGTTGCCGGCCCGCACGATCACGGCATGGTGCGAAGCGGCCTCGATCTTTGCCAGATGCTCGGGCTCAAGCCCGGTAGTGCCGATCACATGCACCGCACGCGCCTGCGCCGCCAAGGCGGCAAAATCCACCGTGGCTGCGGGCGCGGTAAAGTCGATGATGCCTTGCGCCTTTGCAAAGGCTTCCAGTGGATCATCTGTCACGGTCACACTCATCGCAGGCCCGCCCATACATTCACCCACGTCGCGCCCCAGCCAGGGGTGGCCCGTCCGTTCAACACAGCCTACAAGGCGGGCCTTGTCGGACGCTGTGACCGTGCGGATCAGCATTTGGCCCATCCGGCCCGACGCGCCCGTTATGACGATTCCCGGCAAGGTCTGCATGGCGGTTCCCCTTCTTTCGCCCGCGCGGTGTAGCGCGTTGGCGCGCGTCGCAAAAGCCCGCCGTTGCGGGTCGGGCAAAAAGAGCTTACATGCCCGCTTATGTCGAACAAACGTCATTCCTCGGGCGATGGCCCCAATCAACGCCAGCTTCGCGTCGGTGAACTTATCCGCCGCACGTTGGCGGATGTGCTGAACCGATCCGAAATCCATGACCCCGACCTTAACCGTATGTCGATCACGGTGGGCGAGGTGTCGTGCTCGACCGATCTGAAGGTAGCCACGGTCTATGTCATGCCGCTGATGGGGTCGGTCCCGGTGGAAGATGCGATTGCAGCCCTGGCCCGCAACAAGGCCGAACTGCGCCACCGGGTCGCGTCGCAGCTGACGCTTAAATACGCCCCCGACCTGCGCTTTCGCCCGGATGAGACCTTTGACCGTCTGGACGAAACCCGCCGCCTTTTTGCCGACCCCAAAGTGGTTCAGGATCTGTCAGCCCCCGATGGTGACGAGGACTCCGCGACGGATAACGGGGCGGACGGCGGCCGCGACGGGACGGTCTGAGATGCTTCGCCTGGCCGCCTTGTTCGCCCTCCTGCTGCCGCAGGTGTCGGGTGCAAGCCCGTGTGCCACCACCCGGTTCGAAGACACATCCTTTACCACCTGCGAAGTCGGCGTGACCGATGATCTGCGCATCTTCCATGCTGGCCCGACCGGGCCGCTCGGCAGCTTCAACGCCGTGAACGCGGTGCTGGCGGCCGAAGGCAAGACGCTGGGCTTTGCGATGAATGCGGGAATGTATCATGCAGACCGTGCGCCTGTGGGCCTTTTGATCGAAAACGGCGTCGAGCAATCGGAAATCGTGACCGCCAAGGGGCCGGGTAACTTTGGCCTGCTGCCGAATGGCGTGTTCTGCTTCGGGGATCGGTTTTCTGTCACGGTAAGCCGAAGCTTTGCCGTCAGACCGCCTGCATGCCGCTATGCCACCCAATCCGGCCCGATGCTGGTGATCAATGGGGCGCTGCACCCGCGCCTGATCCCCAACAGCGACAGCACCTATATCCGCAATGGGGTGGGCGTAAGCGCCGACGGCACCCGCGCCGTGTTTGTCATCTCCAACGACCGGGTGAACTTTCATCGTTTTGCCCGGTTCTTCCGGGATGCGCTTGGCCTGCCTGATGCGCTGTATCTGGATGGCAAGATCTCGCGGCTTTATGCGCCTGCAATCCGGCGCAACGACTTTGGATTTGCCATGGGGCCCATCGTCGGCACCGTCGTCAAGAAGGACTGAACCGATGGGCCGCGTCAAAAAGGGTCGGGCTGTATCCGGCTGGGTCATCATCGACAAGCCTGCGGGCATCGGATCGACGTCGGTGGTGAACAAGGTGAAATGGGCGTTTCACGCCCAAAAGGCGGGTCATTCCGGCACACTCGATCCGGATGCAACTGGCGTTTTGGCTGTGGCGCTTGGTGAGGCGACAAAGACCGTGCCCTATGTGACCGACGGTCTGAAATGCTATCATTTCCGCGTCCGCTTCGGGGCATCGACCAGCACCGACGATGCGTCCGGCGCGGTGCTGCAAACACGCGATCAGCGTCCCAGCGATGCCGAAGTTGCACAAGCACTTCAGGCGTTCCGAGGTGATATCCTGCAAGTGCCACCGCAGGTTTCGGCTGTGAAGGTGGATGGCGAGCGGGCCTATGATCTGGCGCGGGACGGGGTGGCGATGGACCTTGCCGCACGTCCGCTGTGGGTTGAGCGGCTGGACGTCTTGGCCCGTCCTGATGCCGATCATGTCGATCTGGAGATGATCTGCGGCAAAGGGGGATATGTGCGCGCCATCGCGCGCGATCTTGGGCAGAGCCTCGGCAGCCTGGGCCATGTCTTGTGGCTGCGTCGAACCTGGTCGGGACCGTTCGAGGTTGAGGGTGCAACGACTCTGGAAGAGATCGACCGTCTGGCCCGGACCGATGCGATTGACGGCTTGCTGCGCCCGCTGGAACTGGGTTTGACGGACTTGCCAGAGCTGCCCGCGACGGCCGAGGGTGCAGCGCGGATGCGCAATGGCAACCCCGGACTGGTGTTGGCGTCCAATGTGGAGTGGGGCGATGAGGCCTGGGCCAGTTATCAGGGTCGTGCCGTTGCCGTGGGGGTTTACAAGGCGGGTGAACTTCACCCCAGTCGTGTGTTCAACCTGTAGCGGGGGGCCGCCTTGCGGGGCATCGAGCCCCGCGCGGTGGCGTTGCCACGGACTGCGGCCTTGTGGCGCGATCAGCAGACAGGCTCGCCAACGGTTTGGACGGGTAAAGCCGGTGCGAATATTCGGTACATGTGCTTGGTCAGGGAGGGAGGCGCTATGGTAGTGCGGCAGCATCTGAAGGGCGATGCACAGTCAGAGGCGGTCTATTCGCCCTGCGAACACTATCGCTATCTTCTGACGCGGGTCTGGAACGAGCGCGCGCTGAGGGCCCTGTTTGTGATGCTAAACCCGTCAACCGCCACCGAGGCGCAGAATGACCCGACCGTGGAGCGCTGCGAGCGCCGGGCCCGCGCTTTGGGATTTGGGGCGTTTCGGGTGGTGAACATCTTCGCGTTTCGGGCTACCGACCCAAAGGTGATGCGGGCCGAGCCGGACCCGGTTGGTCCCGGAAATGATGCGGCGATCTTGTCCAGTGTGGTCGGCTGGCAACCCGACCGGGTGATCTGTGCATGGGGTGCACATGGGGTGCATCTGGCGCGCGGTGTAGCGGTCGAGCGGCAGCTGCGCGGCACGGGGTATCCTTTGTGGCATCTTGGGCTGACTGCGGCAGGTCATCCAAAGCACCCGCTTTACATCGGATACGACCGGCAACCGGAGCTTTGGCCATGACTGCCGCTGTGATCCCAGGCTTCCTGCGGCGGCGGGTGGATTTACCAGGAATCGGCCTGTCGGTGCAAGAAGCAGGGCACGGCCCCGCGCTTATCCTGCTGCATGGCTACCCACAGAACGGGCTGTGCTGGGCGAGGGTAGTACCCGAATTTGTGCAGGAACATCGGGTGATCGTGCCGGATCTGCGCGGCTATGGCCAGTCTGATGCGCCACCCGATGATGTCGGACACTGCGCCTATTCCAAGCGTCAGATGGCAGCGGATATCGTCGCTCTGATGGATGCGCTGGGTTTGCCTGATGCCATGATCCTGGGCCACGACCGGGGAGCCAGGGTGGCTTACAGGCTGGCGCTGGATCATCCGACGCGTGTCAGTCGCCTCGGCATCATCGAGATTGTGCCGACAGCCGACTATTGGGCAAATTGGGGGGCAGAACTGGCAATGGCGGCCTATCACTGGACGTTTTTGGCGCAGCCCGCACCGCTTCCCGAGCGGATGATAGAAGCTGATCCGACTCGCTATATCGACCATACGCTGCGCAGTTGGACCCAATCGAGGTCACTGGCTGTGTTTCCGCGCGAAAGTCTTGCGTCATACCGTTATCAAGCCTGCGAGCCAGAGCGCATCCACGCGATGTGTGCCGATTACCGGGCGGGTGCCACCACCGACCGGGCCGACGACGAAGCCGACCGCGCGGCAGGACGCAAGATCACGGCTCCGCTGCGGTTTCTTCATGGCCACCACGGGTTTCCAGCCAAGGCGGGCGACCCGGCGGGCATCTGGCGCACATGGGCCACCACGGTCACGGCCACAGCGTGCGAGTCAGGGCATTTCGTGATGGAGGAAAATCCGACCGCCGTATTGGACGCGTTCCAGCCGTTCTTTGCGTGATCGTCAGGCCGCCCGAAGGGTGATATGGGACAAGTCCAGTGCCGTGGCATTTCGGATCAGCGCCACAGCCACACCGTCCAGCAAAAGCGTAACATCCTCGGACCCGTCGATTGCTTCGGTCGTCAGCTCTGGCGCGCTGTGCTGTGCCGCGTCATACAGCACCACGATGTCGTCCTGATCGGGGTCGTAATCCACGATCTCGGCCACGGGGGATCCTGGGCGGAAATCCTGAAGTTGGAAGGTATCGTTCCCGTCGCCACCCATCGCAATGTCCCCCGGGCCCATGATCATCAGATCATTGCCGGCACCACCGTTCAACACATCTACTGCTGCGTCACTGCGGCCATCAAACCCGCCCCAGAGCGTGTCATCCCCTGATCCACCATCAAGCGTATCCTGAGACGCACCACCCACCAGGACGTCATCACCGGCCCCGCCCGCAAGCCAGTCGCGACCCATGCCGCCATCAAGGCTGTCTTTCCCTTCGCCGCCCATCAGCGTGTCAGATCCACTGCCACCCGTCAGGGTGTCATCACCTTCGCCGCCCGCCAGCGAATCATGTCCCATACCGCCAAACAGCGCATCATCGCCGGCACCGCCGATCAGGGTGTCGCTGCCGCCCTGACCCAAAAGGCTGTCATCGCCAGATCCGCCGTCAAGATAGTCGCGCCCGTTGCCCCCTGCCAGCCGGTCATCCCCGTCCCGTCCCGTCAACTGGTCATTGCCATCTCCACCCAACAGGTTGTCATCGGCAGCGCCGCCGCTGAGGATGTTGTCACCGTCATCGCCGATCAGATTGACGGTATCCTCTGTTGGATCGGAGATGTCGTCGGATACCGGCATGCCGTCGTCAACAAACCCGGCAGGTGTGCCGCCGGTATCTGCGTCGGCAAAGGCCCAGTCCAACATCGGTCTGGCGCTGTCGGCCATGGCTTGACCGGATTCGTCGTCGGGTTCCTCTGTTTCGTCACTTTCGGACTGATCCGGATCCGACGATTTGCCGGAGTTGATCAGAGTATCGGCAAAGACACCCGCCCCAACGGCACCCAGAATGGCCAGCAACGCCAACATGACCAGCACTCCTTTTGACCGCGCAACGGCGCGTTAACCATTTTTCCCTGCAACCTGATGATTACAAAAGAAAAGCATGGATGTGTGATTACCACGAATCAAGGCTGCCTTCTACTTGGTGCTTGCGTGATCACGACTGAATTTGCGCGCAATGGTAACGAGTTGCCTAAATCCTGCCGTCCTTGAGCGGCCGATCTGGAGACAGGGCTTTCATTCCTGTCCGTTTTCGCCTATACGCCCGCATCCCTTGGGGTCCCAAGGGCCATTTGGGTCTTGCTGGACGACATCCCGGCTTGCACCTTCACCCTTCTGCAAAGGAGATATCCGATGTCGATTACCGTTGAAGAAAAAGCCCGCCTGATCAAGGAATACGCCACCAAAGAGAACGATACCGGCTCGCCGGAAGTTCAGGTGGCGATTCTGTCTTCGCGGATCGCGACCCTGACCGAGCATTTCAAAAGCCACAAGAAAGACAACCACTCGCGTCGTGGTCTTTTGATGATGGTGGCCCAGCGCCGCAAACTGCTGGACTATCTGAAGGGCAAGGACGAGTCGCGTTATGCATCGCTGATCGCACGTCTGGGCCTGCGCCGCTAAGCACCGCCACGACGTTCGACCGAAAAGGCCGCAGCCGATGCTGTGGCCTTTTTCATGTTGGCGCCTTCGGCTTGCCTTTTGCCCGCCTTCGCTCTAACCCCGGATCGCTGGCATCCAAGGGGCATCGACATGGACCTGAGCGAACTTCGTGGCAAATATATCAATGCCGTGGCCAAGGCCACGAACGAGGCCACGCTTGAGGAGGTCCGGCTTGCCGCCTTGGGCAAGAAAGGCGAGATCAGCGCGCTGATGGCGACGCTTGGCAAGATGGACCCCGACCAGCGCAAGGTCGCAGGGGCAGCGATGAACCTGTTGCGCGACGAAATCGATACCGCTTTGCGTGCTCGCAAGGTCGGGTTGGCCGATGCTGCGCTGAATGATCGCCTGAAGTCCGAATGGCTGGACGTCACCTTGCCGGGGCGTCCACGCCCGCGTGGGACGATCCACCCGGTCAGCCAGGTGATGGAAGAGCTGACCGCAATTTTTGCCGATATGGGCTTTGCGGTGGCAGAGGGGCCCCAGGTCGAATCCGACTGGTACAACTTTGATGCGCTGAACATTCCTCCGGAACATCCGGCGCGGCAAGAACATGACACTTTCTTCATGCACCGCGACGCAAGTGACTCCCGCCCGCCCCACGTTTTGCGCACCCACACATCCCCGGTTCAGATCCGCGCCATGACCGAACAGGGTGCGCCGATCCGCGTCATCGCCCCCGGTCGGGTGTATCGTATGGACATGGACCAGACCCACACCCCGATGTTCCATCAGGTCGAAGGACTGGCCATCGGCCGTGATATTTCCATGGCAAACCTGAAATGGACGCTGGAAGAATTCTGCCGTGCCTTCTTTGAAGTTGACCGCGTTGAGCTTCGGTTCCGCGCGTCTCACTTCCCGTTTACCGAACCATCGGCCGAGGTGGATATCCGCTATTCCAATGTCGGCGGTCAGTTGCGCATCGGTGAAGGCGACAAATGGATGGAAATTCTTGGGTCGGGCATGGTGCATCCCAAGGTTCTTCAAGCGGCAGGTGTGGACCCGAACGAATGGCAGGGGTTTGCCTTTGGTCTTGGGATCGACCGCATTGCCATGCTGAAATACGGAATCCCCGATCTGCGTGCGTTTTTTGAGTCAGATCTGCGATGGCTGCGGCACTACGGTTTTGCGGCGTTGGACATGCCGGATCTGGCGGGCGGCCTCAGCCGCTGATCCCGGTCACTGGGGCGATGTCATCAGCCCCGCCATGGTCTGCAGGCCCTGCGCGGCCAACAAAAAGCTGAGCGCTGCGACGGCAATCAACAAGATCAAGGGCCAGGGGTTCCTGACTTTGTGGTTCTTGGGTTTGCTAAGCATTGGGTCCATCATGTGCAGTGAATTACACGCCCAGACCAGCAAGATTGTGGCAGACCATGCCAGTCCTGTGGGACAACCCGTTTCCAATGCGGAAACCTACCCTGCCCGACTTCCCCTTCGCGCGGCTTTGCGATAAGGGCAATTCCAAGAAATCCAAGGGACGCCCGCGATGAAATTCACCCTTTCCTGGCTCAAGGATCACCTCGACACCGAGGCATCGCTTGACGACATTCTTTACGCCCTGACCGATCTTGGGCTGGAAGTGGAAGATGTGGTGAACCCGGCCGCCAAATTGGCACCCTTTACCATCGCGCGCGTCCTGTCTGCGGAACAGCACCCTGACGCTGACCGCCTGCGTGTGTGCAGCGTGATGACAGACGAGGGAGAAAAGCAGATCGTCTGCGGTGCTCCAAATGCCCGTGCGGGCATAACCGTGGTTTTGTGCAAGCCGGGTGATTACGTTCCCGGCATCGACACCACCCTTGGGATCGGCAAGATCAGAGGCGTTGAATCGCACGGCATGATGGCGTCGGAACGCGAGCTGGAGCTGTCTGACGAACACAACGGCATCATCGAACTTCCCTCGGGCGAGGTTGGGGAAAAGTTCATAGACTGGCTGGCCGTGAACCGCCCCGGAACCGTGGACCCGATGATCCATATCAAGATCACCCCCAACCGCCCGGATGCCTTGGGGGTGCGCGGTGTGGCACGGGATCTTGCGGCGCGCGGTCTTGGCACGCTGAAGCCACTGCCGATCCCGCAGATCGACGGCCAGTTTGACTGTCCGGTTGTCGTGCGCATCGACCCGGAGTTGAAAGCCAAGGGCTGTCCGCATTTCGCAGGCCGCCTGATCCGGGGTGTGACGAACGGTGCGTCTCCCGACTGGCTGCAACAGCGCTTGAAGGCCATCGGATTGCGCCCAATCTCGGCGTTGGTCGATATCACCAACTACTTCACTTTTGGCCTGAATCGCCCGCTGCATGTCTTTGACGCGGCCAAGGTCACCGGCACGCTGCGGGTCCATCCGGCCAAGGGCGGCGAAGAGATGTTGGCATTGGACGGCAAGACCTACACCCTGCGTGCCGGCATGATGGCGATCTCGGACGATACAGGAGTCGAGTCGCTGGCAGGCATCATGGGCGGCGAGGTTTCGGGATGTACCCCGGAAACGACAGAGGTCTTTCTGGAATCCGCGTGGTGGGATCCGATCACCATTGCTGCAACAGGGCGCGCGCTGCGCATCAATTCCGATGCCCGCTATCGGTTCGAACGTGGCGTGGACCCTGCGTTTACCATCCCGGGGTTGGACCTGGCAACGCAGATGGTGCTGGACCTGTGCGGTGGCACCGCAAGCCATATCGCGCAGGACGGCGCGCCGATTGACACCACCCGAGCCTATCGGCTTGATGCGGCCCGTGTGATTTCCCTTGTTGGCATGGATATCCCCGAAGCGGAGCAGCGGGCCACCCTGACGGCCCTCGGCTTTACGCTTGACGGCGACATGGCCATGCCGCCGAGCTGGCGCCCGGATGTGCTTGGCGAAGCTGATCTGGTCGAAGAAGTCGCCCGCGTCGCCTCGCTCACCAAACTGGTTGGCAAGCCTTTGCCCCGCACGACCGCAGGTGTGCCGCGACCGATCTTGACGCCGTTGCAACAGCGCGAGCGTACAGCGCGGCGCACCATCGCGGCTTTGGGTTACAACGAATGTGTCACCTACAGCTTTGTTGACGAGGCCGCCGCCAAGTTGTTTGGTGGGGGTGACGATGCCGTGCGCGTTGACAACCCCATCTCGTCAGAAATGACCCATCTGCGTCCGGATCTGCTGCCGGGACTGTTGCGTGCCGTTGCCCGCAATCAGGCACGCGGCTTCATGGATCTGGCCTTGGCCGAAATCGGTCCTGCCTTCACCGGGGGCGAACCCGGTGACCAGCATCTGCAGGCGGCCGGGATCCTTGTCGGCCAGACTGCACCGCGCGATCCCTTTGCCAGCCGCCGGGCGGTCGATGTGTTTGACGCCAAAGCGGACGCCGAGGCGGTTCTGGCGGCCTTGGGCACACCCGCCCGCGTGCAGATCACCCGCAAAGTGGCCGCATGGTGGCACCCCGGCCGGTCCGGCGTCATCGGACTTGGCCCCAATACCATGGCCACGTTTGGCGAGATCCACCCGAAGGTCCTGGCCGAGATGGGCGTCAAGGGCCCGGCGGTTGCCTTCACCGTGCTGGTCGCCAACATCCCCTATCCCAAGACCAAATCGCCGACCCGCCCGGCACTGACCATCCGCGATTTGCAAGCGGTAGAGCGCGACTTTGCCTTTGTGGTTGATGCCGGGGTCGAAGCCTTGGTTGCTGTCAATGCGGCCCTTGGTGCCGACAAGACCCTGATCGAGTCGGTGCGCATATTTGACCAGTTCACCGGTGAAAAGGCCGAAGCACAAATGGGCGTGGGCAAGAAATCCATCGCCCTCACCGTGCGCCTGCAACCAACCGCGGCGACCCTGACCGAAGCTGAAATCGAGGCCGTGTCGGCCCGGATCATCGAAAAGGTCGCCAAGGCCACGAGTGGCACTCTCAGGGGGTAAGCGCGCCGCAATTCCGTGGCGTCAGGGCGGTGTCAGCCCCTTGATCGGGCATCCGGCGCGCGTAGTGTGACGCCATGGAATATGACTATATCATTGCTGGTGGTGGCTCGGCAGGATGCGTGCTTGCCGCGCGTCTGTCAGAAGACCCGTCCGTTTCCGTCTGCCTGATCGAGGCGGGTGGACGGGGCGACGACTTTCTGATCCGTGCGCCCGCCATGGTGGCTGCCATGGTGTCGGGTCGGCCACCTTTGAACAACTGGGCTTTCAAGACCACGCCACAACAAGGGCTTGGCGGCCGGAGGGGCTTTCAACCGCGCGGTCGCGCCTTGGGCGGAAGTTCAGCCATCAACGCGATGCTTTATGTGCGCGGCCATCCGGCCGATTATGACGAATGGGCT
>JBKBOF010000036.1:0-22657 GCA_046294955.1 Paracoccaceae bacterium | reverse complement strand
CGGGACTGGATCAGGGCTGCCGACCGGGTCAGGGCTTCGGGAAAGCTCACATCCCCTCCACCGGTGTTGCGCCGATTGCGCGGCCCTCGGCGGCACGGATCAGATCCACTTTTTCTTCGGCGTCTTTCAGTTTGGCCTCGCAGTGCGCCTTCAGCGCCGCGCCGCGTTCGTAAAGCGCAATCGACGCTTCAAGGGCGACGTCGCCACGTTCCAACTGGCCAACTACCTGCTCCAGCGCGGCCATGGCATCTTCGAAGCTCATTTCGCCCAAGGGTTTATCGGTCATGCGCCTTGCCTTCCCAGTTCTTTCAGATGCGCGGCCACACTATCGGCCAATGCGTCCAGATCATAGCCGCCCTCCAGCGACGATACCACCCGGCCCGCGCAGCATTCATCGGCCAGATCGCAAATCGCTTTGGTCAGCCATGCAAAATCGGCAGTGTCCCACATCAACCCGGCCAAGGGGTCAGCCCGGTGTGCATCAAAGCCCGCGCTGACGATCACCAGTTCCGGCTGCCAGTCCCGGATATCACGCAGCGCGGGCCCCCAGGCTGCCCGCATCTGCGCCCCGCCCGAGCCTTCGGGAAGCGGCAGATTGGTGATCTGCCCATGCGCGCCACGTTCGCGCGGATCCCCCGAACCGGGATATAGCGGCATCTGATGCGATGATACAAAGCGCACCCGCGGTTCGTCCCACAGCAGATCCTGCGTACCATTGCCATGATGGACGTCAAAATCCAGCACTGCCACGCGGGTCAGGCCGTGCTTCTCCAGCGCCCGCTTCGCCCCAATCGCCACGGTGCCGAACAGGCAAAACCCCATCGCGGTTTCCCGTTCGGCATGGTGCCCTGGCGGGCGGGCGGCCACAAAGGCGCGTCCTCCATTGGTCAGCACATGATCGACTGCTGCGCAGACCCCGCCCACGCCCCGCATCGCTGCCGCAAAGGATCCGGGCGACAGGAAGGTATCGCCATCCACCTGCGCCCAGCCCTGAGACGGCACACGCGCGCGAACGCGGTCAACATAGTGCTGGGGATGGCATCGCAACACGTCGGCCACCATGCCCATGGGTGCATCCCGGCGGACCACCGGCAGCCCCAGCAAACCGCGCTCCACTGCTTGCAGCCGCGCCACCTGTTCGGGGTGGCCGGGGGGCGTCACATGGGACAGGCAATCGTTGTGTGTCAGGACCAGAACCATTCGTGCCTCGCTGTCGGGAAGGGTCTGCTTATCACCACTTTCCCTGTGCTTGAATATGGCCCGAGACTCGCGGGTGAACAGGGATGGTGCCCTTTGCCAACAAGGCGTGACCATGTCATCAAGCCTTTACTTGCGCGCCCCCCCCGCTTTCGGCTTATATGCCGGATCATTTGACGAGAGATGCAATGCAAGACGGACCCGCTGCCTATCAGACCCCAGACCTGCCTGCGGCAGAAGAATTCACCGACCCCGCCGCTGCAGTGGACCGTCTGGAGGACCTTTACGCCGAAGCCACGACGTTTCTGGCTGACCATTTCAGTGCAACAGTGACACGCGGAAAACCGCACACCCGCATCCGGGCGTTCTATCCTGAAATCCGTCTGACAGTCACCAGCCACACCAAAGCTGACTCGCGCCTGTCCTTTGGGCATGTCGCCAGCCCCGGCACCTATGCCACGACGGTCACGCGGCCCGACCTATTCCGCAATTACCTGATACAGCAACTTGGCCTGTTGATCGACAATCATGGTGTGTCGGTGCAGATCGGGCCATCGGAAACGCCGATCCCCGTGCATTTTGCAGTGGCCGGCAATCCTGCCGTGTCAGTGCCGCAAGAGGGCGTGCTAGAATTTTCGCTGCGCGATGTGTTTGATGTGCCGGATCTGGCTACCACCAACGATGATATCGTGAACGGAACCCGGAGCGAGAACCCGGATGGCTCGATGCCGCTGGCTCCGTTCACGGCACAGCGGGTGGATTATTCGCTTGCCCGGTTGTCGCACTACACCGCGACCGACCCGCAGCATTTTCAGAACCATGTGCTGTTCACCAACTACCAATTCTATGTGGATGAATTCGAGACCTACGCCCGGCAGATTCTGGCGGATCCGGCTTCGGGCTACACCGCTTTTGTGGCCACCGGAAACCAGATCATCACTTCAGCCGATGGGGTGCTGTATCCGTCGGGCAAGACCCCGCAGATGCCGACCTATCACCTGAAGCGCGCTGACGGGCAGGGGATCACACTGGTCAATATCGGCGTCGGTCCATCCAACGCGAAAACTGCCACCGACCATATTGCGGTGCTGCGCCCGCATGCGTGGATGATGGTCGGCCATTGCGCGGGCCTGCGCAATTCACAGTCGCTTGGCGATTTCGTACTGGCCCATGCCTATCTGCGCGAAGACCACGTTCTGGACGATGATCTTCCGGTCTGGGTGCCGATCCCGGCCCTCGCTGAAATTCAGATTGCGCTGCAAGAGGCTGTGGCAGAGGTCACGCAACTGGAAGGCTATGAGCTGAAGCGCATCATGCGCACCGGCACCGTCGCCACCATCGACAACCGCAACTGGGAATTGCGCGACCAGTCCGGTCCTGTGAAGCGCCTGTCGCAGTCCCGCGCCATTGCGCTGGATATGGAAAGCGCCACCATCGCGGCCAACGGCTTTCGGTTCCGGGTTCCCTACGGCACTTTGCTTTGCGTATCGGACAAGCCTCTGCACGGCGAGTTGAAGTTGCCGGGTATGGCCAGCGATTTCTACAAGACACAAGTCAGCCGTCATTTGCAGATCGGCATCCGGGCGATGGAACGCTTGCGTTTGATGCCGATTGAACGGATTCACAGCCGGAAGTTGCGCAGCTTTGAGGAAACGGCGTTCCTTTGATCGCTCATTTTCGGCTTGGACTCACTGTTGGGGCTTGATTTGCGCGGAAAAACCCTGTGTAGCAAGACGCGTCGCCGGTGACGGCCAACAAACATCTTAGGCCCCGTCTGAAGGCGGTGGCCAGAAACAAGGAAGAAGAAAATGACCAAACCGATGACCAAGACCCAACTCGTCGCTGCCATTGCCGACGCCATGGGTGCCGATAAAAAGGTTGCCGGCTCTGCGCTGGACGCAATCGTTGACGTCGTAACTCGTGAAGTTGCCGCTGGCGGTTCGGTCACGCTGCCGGGTCTTGGCAAGGTTGCCTGCAAAGCCCGCCCCGAGCGTCAGGTCCGCAACCCAGCCACCGGCGAGACGATGACCAAGCCTGCCGACAAGCAGGTGAAGTTCGCGATTGCCAAGGCTTTGAAAGACAGCGTCAACGCCTGATCGCAACGGCAAGTCTGACCCATGCAAAGGCTGCCCTTCGTGGGGCGGCCTTTTTTGTGGAATCCCAGACAGGGCTTTGTTGCCCCCGGGTCAGACCATCATGGTCTGCGGTGGCCGAATGCCAAATGGTGATCATGTCGAACGGAAGATCAATCCGTGCATCATGGCTGTCGAGCACCCACAACGGGCACGGATTTGAAACAAAACTCACGCAGCCTTTCATGGCGTGTGATCAGCAAGCAGAGCATTCTGTCGTAGTCGCTAAACGGAGAAACGCCATGCGCCTGTCTGATCTTAAACGCCTGATTGCCCCGGTCACGCTGCCAAAGCCGATCAAGCTGCCACGCCTTGGGGCGGTGTCCTGAGTCAGCCTATTTTGCCGCGCAGACCGCCGGTCTGACCACGATCCAGCAGCAGATGGTCCAGCACAACGCAGGCCATCATAGCCTCGCCCACGGGGACAGCCCGGATGCCGACGCAGGGGTCGTGACGGCCCTTTGTGATAAGATCTATCTCTTCGCCCCGCTGGTTGATGGTCTGGCGTGGAGTCAGGATGCTTGACGTTGGTTTCACCGCAAAACGGCACACCACCGGCTGACCGGTCGAGATACCGCCCAAGATGCCGCCTGCATGGTTTGACAGGTATTGCGGCCCGTTTGCACCCATGCGGATCTCGTCCGCGTTGTCCACACCCGTCAGGCCCGCCACCGCCATGCCATCGCCGATTTCGACCGCCTTCACCGCATTGATGCTCATCATCGCGCTGGCAAGGTCGCTGTCGAGCTTGCCATAAAGCGGTGCGCCCAGACCGGGCGGCACGCCGTCGGCCACCACCTCGATCACCGCGCCAACCGAATTGTGCGACAGGCGCAGAGCGTCCAGATATGCCGCCCATTCGATGGTAGCGACAGGATCAGGGCACCAGAATGGATTTTCACCGATCACCGCCGCGTCGAACCTGCCGCGGTCGATGCCTTTGGTGCCCATCTGCACCATGTAGCCGGTGATCCGCAGATCCGGCACCAATTCAGCGAGCGCAGCGCGCGCCACGCCGCCTGCCGCAACGCGCGATGCGGTTTCGCGCGCCGACGACCGCCCGCCGCCCCGATAGTCGCGATGACCATATTTCTGGTGATAGGTGATGTCGGCATGGCCCGGGCGGAAGGCGGCCGCAATGTCACCATAGTCTTTTGACCGCTGGTCAGTGTTTTCGATCATCAACTGGATCGAGGTGCCCGTCGTGCGCCCTTCAAATACGCCCGAGAGGATGCGCACCTCATCCGGTTCCTTGCGCTGCGTCGTGAATTTTGATGTGCCAGGTTTGCGCCTGTCAAGCCAAGGTTGAAGATCGGCTTCGGTCAAGGCAATGCCGGGTGGACAGCCATCGACTGTGCAGCCAATGGCCGGGCCATGGCTTTCGCCCCAGGTGGTCACGCGGAACAAATGGCCGAAGGTGTTAAGGCTCATGGCAGTCTCCCCTGTCGTCGCGGGTTTATGGGAAAACGGGATGGGAATGAAGGGGGGACGTGGCTTGGCGTCCGGCTTGACGGGTCAAAGCGGGCAATCGAACGGCCGCAGACCAATGCGGTTCAGGCGAAAGGCCATGGTCGGATCCAGCCTGGGGCGATAAGATACCTGCATGTCCGAAGCCCTGAAATCCAGCCTCCACGCCCGCGCCCTTGACGAAGGGTTCGCGGCGATGCGTGTGACCACGCCTGATGCCATTCCGCAAGCGGCAGAACGGCTGGCCGCCTTTGTTGCTGAAGCCCGCCATGGTCAAATGGCATGGATGGCCGAACGGATGGCATGGCGGGGTGATCCAAGGGCATTGTGGCCCGATGCGCGGTCGGTCATCATGCTGGCCGAAAGCTATGCGCCCGACGAGAACCCTTTGCCGCTGTTGCAGCAAAGGGATCGTGGTGTGATTTCGGTCTATGCGCAGGGCAAGGATTACCACGATCTGGTCAAGAGGCGGCTGAAGCGGTTGGGGCGGTGGCTGATCGATCAGGCGCCCAAGGATGATCCCGCCGAGATCAAGGTGTTTGTCGATACCGCCCCGATCATGGAAAAGCCCCTGGCGCAGGCAGCGGGTCTTGGCTGGCAAGGCAAGCACACCAACCTTTTGTCGCGCGATCTGGGCAACTGGTTTTTTCTTGGAGCGATTTTCACCACTCTGGATTTGCCCAAAGACCCGCCCGAGACCAGCCATTGTGGCACCTGCACCGCCTGCCTTGATGTTTGCCCGACAGGGGCGTTTCCGGCGCCCTATCAACTGGACGCCCGGCGCTGCATCTCTTATCTGACGATCGAACATTCTGGCCCGGTGGATCCTGTCTTGCGTCCACTGATGGGCAACCGGATTTATGGTTGCGATGATTGCCTTGCCGTCTGTCCATGGAACAAGTTTGCGGTGGCCGCGCGCGAAATTGGCTATCTGCCCAAGCACGGCGCCCCGCCGCTGGCGGAATTGGCCAAATTGGATGATGCCGGATTCCGATCGCGGTTTGCGGGTGGTCCGATCAAGCGGATCGGGCGCGGGCGTTTGGTGCGCAACGTGCTGTATGCAATCGGAAACTCTGGTGACGCTGCATTGGTCCCAGATGCGAAAGCCCTTCTTTGCGACTCCGACGATACAGTAGCCGAAGCTGCGGCATGGGCGATTGGACGACTATTGGGAACGAAGACGGCGTCGCAGGGTTTGGATTGAACCGATTCGGTAGTATAAATTGGGTTCAACCATCTGGGAGGACGGACCATGGGCAAACATCTGGCCGACAGACGTAACGGCGCATCGGATATGCGGGTAAAGTATTTTTTGCGCATTGCCCGTAAACGTCGCGAGGGATGGCACCGGACCGGTGATCCGGTTCAGGGAAACCGGCGGATCGTCGAATTCCTTAGAATTGCACGCGGCAGAACCGCCTAAGCAATTTCTGGATCCACGTGTTGGTCAAACATACGTCAGGAGCGTTTTCGACCATACTCTTTCAAAAGTCCGAAAGAGAAGGCTGCCGTCAGTGAGGCGGCAGCTGACTCGCCCAAGCACTCTGCAAGCTGCAACGTAAGCAGGAGTGCCCCGGCGATACCCACAGAGGTGATCAAGGGAACAAATTCCTGAACGGTATCAAGGCCAACACCCGCCAGTACCGCCGCGATGAATCCCGCCAACGGATACAGGGCAGCCGTCCGCCATTTTGGCGCTGATCGAAAATAGCCCCATGCTATGGTCGGCAGAATAATGCATGCCAGCGCCAGCCATACGACCATCTCTGCCAACTGACGGGCTCTGATGCCAAGAAACCCGTCCACAACCAATGGGTTTCTGCGCAGCCGTGCGCCGTAGTTTTCGTGGATCATCCATGCATCATCGGCAAGGACGATGGCGAAAACGATGGCCAATGCCAGAAACACCGCCGCACGCGTGTGAAGGAACACCAACGTCAGAAAGACAATGACGAGCGCCCACTTCAGGTGGTTAAGTCGCTCGGCGGGAGAGTCGTCGCCGAACGTGCTTAACCAAACGGGAACGGCGCTGATCCACCCCATCGCCTCGGCGGCAAGCCCGCCGATATGACCCAGCGTCAAAACCAGATCAAGCGCGAGCATGGCGAAAAACGCGTTCCACGTTGCCCGCCCACCCGGCGGATTGGCGAAAAAGCCTTGCCAACCGGTCGTATCGGCCAAAGGCCAAGTATTGCTCGTATTGCGGGTCATTTGGCAGCCTATGTAACGTTTGCATGACAACAACGTTAAATAGGCCGATTCATTCCCTACCAAGTGAAAAATTCACCACTCACTGCCTGCGTCAGGCGCGAACCAGCTTTTCGTAGTCCAGCGACACTTGCTTGCACAAATCACCAACTTCGAAATTGTAATCGCCGATCTGACCCACAGGGGTAACTTCGGCCGCAGTGCCGGTCAGGAAACACTGTTGGAAGCTTTCCAACTCAGATGCTTCGATCCGACGTTCGTGGACGGTCAAGCCCATGCCCTTGAGCATGCCGATCACGGTCTGGCGGGTGATCCCGTTCAGGATCGCGTCGGGGATCGGCGTATGCACTTCCCCGTCCTTGACGAAAAAGATGTTTGCCCCGGTCGCTTCGGCCACATAGCCGCGGTAGTCGAACATCATGGCGTCTGAACAGCCCTTGGCCTCGGCCGCGTGCTTGGACATCGTGCAGATCATGTAAAGACCCGATGCCTTGGCAGCGTGTGGAATGGTTTCTGGCGACGGGCGTTTCCATTTGGCGATATCCAGCTTCGCGCCTTTGAATTTCGCGTCGCCGTAGTAGTTGCCCCATGACCAGACAGCCACCGCCATGCGGATCGGATTGCGCTTTGCCGCCACGCCCATGTCTTCGCCGGCGCCGCGCCATGCCAGCGCCCGAACGTAGGCGTCGGTCAGGTTGTTGGCCTGCAACACGGCATCCTTGGCGGTTTCGATCTCGTCCACCGAATAGGGCAATGGCATATCCAGAAGCTCACCCGATTTGCGCAACCGTTCAGAGTGTTCCCGGCTTTTGAAGATTTTGCCGTTGTAGCACCGCTCGCCCTCGAACACGGCGCTGGCGTAATGCATGGCATGTGTCAGGATGTGGACATTGGCATCGCGCCAATCCACCAGCTTTCCATCCATCCAGATGAACCCGTCGCGATCGTCATAGCCGGCCATGATGCCCCCTGTCTTTTCGTAAAGTTGCGTGGAATATGTCCGAAGTGGACAGAATATTGCGCAAAACCGACAGTGAGCTATCAGTTGGTTCTTGGAAAGTCAACAAGGCTGACGTAACTTCAAGCTCAGGTACGGAGGCATGCATGGCAGACCAAACCACCAGCGGCGAAAGCCTGCTGTTCCTGACGGACGAGCAGTTGCGCAAAGGAATCGAGGCGATGTTCTTTGCCTATCGCGGATTCACCGCCGATCCGGACCGTATTCTTGAAGGCAAGGATTACGGCCGCGCGCATCACCGGGCGATCCATTTCATCCACCGCTCTTCCGGCACAACGGTATCGAATCTTCTGGCCATCTTGGGGGTTACAAAGCAGTCGTTGAACCGCGTATTGCGGACATTGGTCGAAGATGGGCTGGTCGAGGCGCGTGTCGGTCGCCGTGACAAACGCGAGCGACACTTGCACTTGACGGCCAAGGGGCAGGAACTGGAGCGTGAATTGTCGGATGCACAGCGTGCACGTATGCGGGCGGCCTATCGTGCTGCGGGGCCGCAGGCGGTGGCGGGATTTCGGCAAGTTCTGGAGGCTATGATGGACCCGGAATTGCGCCGGCAGTATCAAGGGCTGAAGGAGAGTGGCGCATGACTCAGGGTGACGCGCATCTGCTTGTGGTCGATGATGACGAACGTATTCGGGGACTTTTGCAAAAGTTTCTGATCCGAAACGGCTTTCTGGTGTCAGTGGCGCGCGATGCTGCGCAGGCCCGTCGCCTGCTGGCGGGGCTGGAATTCGACATGATCGTTATGGATGTGATGATGCCGGGGGAAGATGGCATTACGCTGACCCGTGAATTGCGCCAGAAGATCACAACGCCGATCCTGCTTTTGACCGCCAAGGGCGAAACGGCCAGCCGGATCGAAGGGTTCGAGGCCGGGGCGGACGACTATCTTGGCAAACCGTTTGAACCAAAAGAACTTTTGTTGCGGATCAACGCCATCCTGCGCCGGGTGCCCCAGATTCGCCCCGACTCTGCACCCAAGGTGCTGCATCTAGGTCCGGTGCGCTATGATCTGGACCGTGGCGAATTGTGGCGTGGCCCCGATCCGGTGCGGCTGACAGCGACGGAAGCGGCATTGATGCGGTTGTTCTCAGCCCATCCCGGCCACGCGATCAGCCGCGAAAAGCTGGTCGCTGATCTGGGCCGTGACGATGCCGCACAGGAACGCGCGGTGGATGTGCAGATCACACGCTTACGCCGCAAGATTGAGGATGATCCCAAACAGCCACGCTATCTGCAAACCGTCCGGGGCGAAGGCTACATGCTTCAACCCGATTGAAGGGGTCGTCCGCTGTGGCTGCGTCAACCTGAACCGACATGACGCCAAATCGCAATCAGCCCGCGTTGTGCCGCGTGATCGGGATCCTTTTCGGCAGCCGCCGGTCCGTAGATCTGCACCTCAAGCAGTGTGACGCCCGGGCGTTGCGACAACGCGGCGTCAAAACCCATTGACCGGTACACGCCCGCGTTGATCGACATTGTGAACAGGGCACCGGGGGCTGCCTGACTTTCAAGTCGCGCAATGGCTTCAGGACCGACATGGCCGTGGGTAAAGGTTCCCGAAGAAACTATCCCCGCATACGGGCCGGTCAGGGCAAGGGGCTGGGTGATATCGGCGCAATGAAGATGTCGATACAGGGCCTTGATCTTGGCAGTCGCAAGCATGGCATGTGACAGATCGACCGCATCAATCTTGTCCTCGAAGCGCATGTCGCGCAGGTTCTGCGCCAGCAAACCCGTTCCTGCGCCCACGTCAAGCACCGGGCCCGTCCCGCCGTGGGCCAGGAACGCTGCAGCCACATGGGCGGGCAGGCGGTAATCCATGTCAGCGGCAAAACCGGCATCGTAGCTGGCGGCCCATTCGGCATAAAGCCTGGCACACTCTTCCGGGCCGTTGAGGGAAAAGGCTTTGTGAAGATCGGACATCATCCAAGCATGAACTGGCGATGATCGTCGATCAAGTGGCTTGCAGGGCGCCGGGTGACAAGGGATAGTCAGTGCCATGAAAACGCTTCTTTCCCTTGGGCACGGCTATAGTGCGGCTTCCTTGGCCCGTCTGTTGATCCCCCGCGGATGGACGGTGATCGGCACCACCCGCAGGGCCGACAAGATCGAAACCCTGCGCGATGCTGGAATCGAGCCTTTGCTTTGGCCGGGCGATCTTGGCCCAGCCTTGGCACGGGCGACCCATATCCTTGTCTCGGCCGGGCCGGACGCGGCAGGGGATCCGTTTCTGGCCGCATGGCCCGGAATTGCCGGGGCAAACGTGGACTGGGTCGGTTATCTGTCCACAACCGGAGTTTATGGCGATCATCAGGGCGGATGGGTGGATGAAGCCACACCCCTGACCCCGTCCAGCCCACGCGGTGCGCATCGCGTGTTGGCCGAAAAACAATGGCAAGCGACAGGTTTGCCCGTTCACATATTCCGCCTTGCTGGCATCTATGGTCCCGGTCGCGGACCATTCGAAAAGGTGCGCGACGGCACCGCACGCCGGATCATAAAGCCGGGCCAGTTTTTCAGCCGAACGCATGTTGACGACATCGCACAGGTTCTTGCGGCTTCAATCGCGCGGCCCAACCCCGGTGCAGCTTATAATGTCTGTGATGATGAACCGGCCCCGCCCGAAGAGGTGCTTTCGCATGCGGCGGCCTTGCTTGGACTGCCCGAACCCCCTGCCGTGTCCTTCGATCAGGCCGATATGACTTCGATGGCGCGCAGCTTCTATTCCGAATCAAAGCGGGTGAGGAATGACCGCATCAAGGACGAGCTTGAGGTTCGTCTGCTGTATCCGACCTATCGCGAAGGTCTTGCCGCCCTTTTGGCGACGGACTGACTTTCCGCTTGCACCCGGTGTTCACTTGCCTATCTTCCACCTCACCTCGGGGTGCCCAGCGGTTGATCTGGTGGGCTGAGATGCGAATGCGGACCCGTTGAACCTGAACCGGATCATACCGGCGGAGGGAAGGTGCGAAGGATGACCTCCAAGCCCGACCTGTTCCGTCGCAATTGGAGGAAGATATGAAAACTTCGATCCTTGCGGCTGGTGTTTGCCTGATCGCTGCTGCGGCAGTAGCTGAAACACCGGTGCTAACCGTGCTGACCTACGACAGTTTTGTTTCCGAATGGGGCCCCGGTCCGGCGGTGGAACAGGCGTTCGAGGCGGAATGCGGCTGTGACTTGCGTTTTGTCGGTGCGGGTGACGGCGCGGCTCTGCTGTCGCGGGTGCAACTGGAAGGTGCCGCAAGCACCGCAGACGTGGTGCTGGGGCTGGACACCAACCTGACGGCCCAAGCGGCAGCAACGGGGCTGTTTGCACCGCACGGTATGACCGCCCCTGCCCTGCCGGTGGCCTTTGATGACCCGTTGTTTTTGCCGTTTGACTGGGGATGGTTCGCCTTTGTGCATGACAAGACAAAATTGCCAGCGCCGCCGAAGTCGTTCGAGGAACTGGCGGCATCAGATGTAAAGATCGTCATACAGGATCCCCGCTCATCAACACCCGGACTTGGGCTTCTGATGTGGGTAAAGGCGGCATACGGCGACCGTGCATCCGAGATCTGGGCCGGGTTGGCCGACAATATCGTGACCGTGACGCCCGGTTGGTCAGAAGCCTATGGCCTGTTTCTGGCGGGTGAGGCCGATATGGTTCTGTCCTATACGACCAGCCCTGCCTATCACCTGATCGCGGAATCCGATAACAGCAAGGCTGCGGCCGCCTTTATCGAAGGGCACTACATGCAGGTCGAGGTTGCTGGAAAGCTGGCAGGGTCAAAGCAGCCCGAATTGGCGGATCGGTTTCTGAGCTTCATGCTGTCCGAAGGGTTTCAATCGGTGATTCCCACGACCAACTGGATGTATCCGGCGATAACACCAGCAGCCGGATTGCCCGAAGGGTTTGAATCGCTGCGTCCTGAGGTGTCGTTGTTGATGTCTCCGGAAGAGGCGCTGGCCGCGCGAACGGGAGCAGTGGCCGAATGGCAAGCCGCATTGGCGCGCTGATCGCGGCCCTTCTGGCGGGGGGGCTGGCGCTGTTTGTGTTGGCCCCGTTGCTGGCGGTGGCGGGGCGGGCGACGGGGTTTGTCCTTGGCCCTGCCGATTGGGCGACGGTGCGATTCACTGTGGCGCAGGCATTTCTGTCGGCGGTGTTTTCTGTCGGGCTGGCTGTTCCGGTGGCGCGGGCTTTGGCGCGGCGATCCTTTGTGGGCCGGGATGCCCTGATAACTGTGATGGGTGCGCCCTTCCTGTTGCCGACCATAGTGGCCGTTCTGGGGCTTGTTGCCGTTTTCGGGCGGTCGGGCGTGGTCAATCAGGGTCTTGGAACCTTTGGCCTTGGTCCATTTTCCATTTATGGGGCGCATGGTGTGGTGCTGGCGCATGTATTTTTGAACCTGCCTTTGGCAGTGCGAATGCTGTTGCAAGGCTGGCTGTCCATTCCGGCCGAGAGGTTCCGCCTGGCAGAATCGTTGGGCTTTTGCCCGTCCGAAGTATTTCGCCACCTTGAGCGCCCGATGCTGCGCAGCATTGGACCGGGGGCCTTCATGGTGATTTTTGTCATCTGCCTTACCAGCTTTGCGGTCGCGTTGACCCTTGGCGGTGGGCCGGGGGCGACGACGGTCGAACTCGCGATCTTTCAGGCGGTGCGGTTCGAGTTTGATCTTGGCCGTGCGGCGCTGCTGGCTGGCGTGCAGTTCGTCCTTTGCGCCGTGGTGGCGGGTTTGGGCTGGTTGATCGTGACGCCTGCAGCGTTCGGGCCGGGATTGGGCCGAGCCCCGGCGCTGCGTGCGCCCAAAGGGTGGCGGTTGTGGGGGGACGCGCTGGCCATCGGGTTGGCTGCGGCATTCCTGCTGGTGCCTTTAGGGGCGGTTGTGCTGCGCGGGTTGCCGGGGCTGATTGATTTGCCAGCCAGTGTTTGGGCGGCGGCGGGGCGATCAGTTCTTGTAGCGCTGATCTCGACCTTTGTGACTGTTGCCGCTGCGCTGGTGCTGGCGCTTGCCGTGGCGCGGGGCGTGCGCGGTTCAGGCGCGATGGATGCGGTGGCGGTGTTGCCTCTGGCCACGTCGGGACTGGTTCTCGGGGTGGGATTGTTTTTGATGGTGCAGCCGTTCGTGTCGCCGGCACGGCTGGCCCTACCGGTCACGGTGGCGGTCAATGCGGCGCTGTCACTGCCGTTTGTGTATCGCCTGCTGTTGCCAGAGGCGCGGGTGTTGCAGGTCGACTACGGGCGCTTGTCGGCCAGTCTGGGCATTGTCGGACCAGCATGGTTGTGGCTTGTGGCGGTACCAAGGCTGGCGCGACCCTTGGGATTTGGCGCAGGACTGTCTGCGGCGCTTTCGATGGGGGATCTTGGGGTCATTGCGCTGTTTGCGACTGAACAGGGCGCTACTCTGCCGCTTGTGGTGCAACGGCTGATTGGGGCGTATAGGATGACAGCCGCAGCAGGGGCGTCTCTGGTTCTGATTGTAATCAGCTTTGCGCTGTTCTGGGCATTTGATGCGTGGGGGCGACGCTATGCTGCGGCTTGAAAATCTGGTGCTGGCGCAGGACGACTTTCGTCTGTCGGCGGATTGGTCGGTAGAGGCAGGCGAGAAAGTGGCAGTGATCGGGCCGTCGGGGGCGGGAAAATCAACGCTGCTATCGGCTATTGCAGGCTTCTTTGCCCCAGTGTCAGGGCGGGTTTTGTGGCAAGGGGCCGATCTGGCACCGTTGGCCCCCGGGGCACGACCTGTAACGATCCTGTTTCAGGACCAGAACCTGTTTCCGCACCTGACAACCACGCAAAATGTTGGGCTTGGGCTTCGGCCGGATTTGCGGCTGACGCCTGCGCAAAGCAGGCAGGTCGATGAGGCGCTGGACCGGGTGGGTCTGGCGGGGCTGGGCGACCGGCGACCGGGGCAATTGTCGGGCGGGCAGATCGGGCGCGCGTCGCTTGCTCGGGCGCTGTTGCGGGCACGGCCTGTGCTGCTGCTGGACGAACCCTTTGCGGCGCTTGGGCCGGCGCTCAAGGTCGAGATGCTGACCTTGGTGGGGCAGGTGGCTGATGATACCGGCGCGTTGGTGATGATGGTGACCCATGACCCGAGGGATGCGATGGCCTTTGCCGAAAAGACGGTATTGGTGGCCGACGGTATCGCGCAGACCCCGGCGCCAAGCGCACCGCTGTTTGCCAATCCACCGCCCGCCTTGCGCGCCTATTTGGGATGATGATGAAATGTAAAAAAACCCCGCCACTGGCGGGGTTTTCATTTGCACCGTTGATCGCGCTATCAGACGAGTTTCTTGCCTTTGATGCCCGCCCAGATACGTTTATTGGTCAGATACAGCAAGGTTGACAGAACGATCAGGAAGATGACGGCTTTGAAGCCGGCTTCCTTGCGCGCCATCATCTTCGGTTCTGCTGCCCAGACAAGGAACGAAGTGACATCCTCGGCCATATTGCCGACGGTGGCCGGGCGGCCATCAGCATAGGTCACCAGATCTTCGCTCAACGGGTTCGGCATGGCGATCCAGCTGCCCGGAACGGTCGAAACGCCGTGCTCGTCCTTGCAGCTATCGGGCACGCCGCCGTTCGGGAACGCAGTGTTGTAGTAGAATCCATCCACACCATCCGGTGCGCAAGCCGGATCATCTTCGTAATGGGTGAGGATGGAATAGACATACTCCGGTCCGCCGATCCCGTTGAACAACTGGCTGATGCCTGTGCCATAGGGGCCATGAAAACCGGCCCGCGCCTTGGTCATCAACGACAGGTCCGGCGCGCCTTCCATGCCCGACATCGGGAAATGGTCGGTCGGTATGCCGTCGCGGTCCTCGCCGGTTTCCCGATCCGTCACGGTGAATTGGGTTGCATAGGCCCGGATCTGGTCTTCTGGCATCTGTGGACCGCCCGGATCCGACAGGCTGCGGATCGGGACGAATTTCAATCCGTGGCACGCAGCACAGACCTCGGTGTAAACCTGCAGGCCGCGCTGAAGTTGCATCTGGTCGAACTTGCCGAACGGTCCTTCATGCGCAAAGGCAATGTCGGTCAGTTCGGAATGGCCAGTAGCGGCCATCGCCACCCCGGCCGAAACGGCCAGAGCAGAAATGGTGGTGAGTGCGATGTTCCTGATCATGTCAGTCAGTTCCTTTCTCACTCGGCCGGTTGCACGGCTGCCGAGGCAGACGGCTTGGCGTAGTGGGCATTGAAGTCTTCCTCGATCGTCGCGGGCTGAGCCAGCGGCTTTTCGATCACGCCCAACAGCGGCAGGATCACGAGGAAATAAGCGAACCAGTAAGCAGACGCGATCAGCGAGATCGTGGCATAGGGTTCTTCAGCCGGCATGGCGCCAACCCACATCAGAACCATGAAGTCCACGCACAGAAGGGCGAACCACCACTTGAACATCGGGCGATACCGGCCCGAGCGCACAGAGGACGTATCCAGCCAGGGTGCCAGAGCCATCACGGCAATTGCGCCGAACATGGCCAGCACACCGAAGAATTTGGCATCCACGATGCCGAAGGTCAGCCAGTTGGCGGCAATCACCACCCAGACATCGGCAGTGAAGGCCCGCAAAATCGCGTAGAACGGCAGGAAGTACCATTCCGGCACGATATGCGCAGGTGTCGACAACGGGTTGGCCTCAAGGTAGTTGTCCGGGTGTCCGAGGAAGTTCGGCATGAAGCCGACCACAGCAAAGAACACCACAAGAATAACGCCAAGGGCGAACAAGTCCTTCATCACAAAGTAAGGCCAGAACGGCACGGTATCGCGCTCAGCCTCTTCCTTGGACCCACGGCGCACCTCAACCCCGGTTGGGTTGTTGTTGCCGGTGGTGTGGAACGCCCAGATGTGCACGGCAACCAAGGCCGCGATCACGAAGGGCAGAAGATAATGCAGTGAGAAGAAGCGGTTCAGCGTGGCATTGTCCACGGCTGGGCCACCCAACAACCAGGTCTGGATCGGCTCACCGATGCCGGGAATAGCCCCGAACAGACCGGTGATCACGGTCGCGCCCCAGAACGACATCTGTCCCCACGGCAGCACATAACCCATGAAGGCGGTGCCCATCATGCACAGGTAAATGATCATGCCGATGATCCACGTCACTTCACGCGGGGCCTTGTACGATCCGTAGTAAAGACCGCGGAAGATGTGCAGATAAACTGCGATGAAGAACAGCGACGCACCATTGGCGTGCAGATAGCGCAGCATGTGCCCGCCGTTCACATTGCGCATGATGTGTTCGACCGACGCGAAGGCCAAATCGACATGCGGCGTATAGTGCATCACCAGCACAATGCCTGTCACAATCTGCATCACCAGACAGAAGGTCAGGACAATGCCCCAGATCCACATCCAGTTCAGGTTCTTGGGCGTTGGCAGCATCAGAGTGTCATACATGAGTCCTGCGATCGGCAGGCGCTTGTGCAGCCATGTTTCGGCGCCCGTCTTGGGCTCGTAATGGTCGTGCGGAATTCCGGCCATGTGTCTTGTCCTTATCCCAGCTTGATCGTGGCATCGTCCACGAAGGACGCTACCGGAATGTCGAGGTTGCGCGGCGCGGGGCCTTTGCGGATGCGGCCCGCCGGGTCGTAGTGTGATCCGTGACACGGGCAGAACCAGCCACCGAAATCACCGGCACCATCCCCGATCGGCACGCAGCCAAGGTGGGTGCAAACGCCGATCATCACCAGCCATTCACCGGCTTCGTCCAACGTGCGGTTGGCGTCCGAGGCGTCGGTATCGGGCTTGTTGGGGTTTTCAGAAGTTTTGTCCGGCAGGTCAGCGACTGATGTCGCACGGGCTGCTTCGATTTCGTCCGGGCTGCGGCGCCGGATGAACACCGGTTTGCCCAAATACTTGACCGTAAGTTGGGTGCCAACATCAACGCCCGAAACATCGACAAAGATCGAGGACAAGGCCTGAACATCGGCCGAGGGGTTCATCTGGTCCACCAGTGGCCAGACAGCGGCTCCGGTGGCAACAACCCCGGCTCCGGCGGTTGCGTAATACAGGAAATCCCGACGGGTGCCTGCGTGGTCTTCAGCGTGGGACACGAGATATTCTCCCTTCCGAGGCCGCGTGGGCAGCGGCCCATAAAGATTCTGGGGCAGTGGTTTACCACTACCCTGCCGGGCGGCGTTTTAGCCAAGGCAGGGCTTGGCGTCCAGCGGACAATAGGGCGCATGTCACTTGGTTTGTACCGTTATTCTCTGGCTGTGGCCGTTTGAGCGCGGCCCTTGTGGTGATTAGGGTGTAGCATCGACGGTGGTCCTCAAGGTCCTGCGACAAGACGTAGCGCAAACCCGGCGAACATCATCCCTGCCAAGGCCTGAAGAAGCCAGCCAGCGCGCAGATAGGCGCGGGCGGCCGCGGGGGTGGAAAAGGCAAGCGTGTAGCCGCCGTGGATACCAAAAGACAGGACACAGGCCCCGGCACAAAGCAAGGCAATATCGCTGGCAGCAGCGCGCACCACCGGAAACAGGCCCAACACGGCCAGCCATGAGGTCAGCGCCTTTGGATTGAGGGCATTTACCAGCAAGGCGCGTCGGAAGCCATCCCACCAGCCAAGCCCCTCTGAAGCCTGTGGCAAGCTCATGGACTGCGCCAACCAGCCAGCCTTGGCCGCGCGCAGGTAGCGCCACGCGAACCACAACAGCAGCGCAACCGCAACCCAAGTCAGCAAGCGTTGCAGATCCGGCACCAGTCCGATAATCGCCGACACCCCAAGTGTCATGCCAAGGCACCACAGCCCAATGCCAAGCCCCACGCCGCTGGCCGACCCCATGCCTGCCGCGCGACCAGACCCCATGGACAAAGCAATTGTGGTCAACACATTCGGCCCGGGCGAGACTATATTTGCCGCCAGAAAACCCCAAACGGGCAGAAAGTCCGACAAGGGCAGGGCCACATCAGGCCTCTGGGGCCGTCGCAAGCATCGACGGGCGTTTGGCAAAGCCGGCTTCCCATTCGGCCAAACTTGCACGGCCTTTGCGCCAATTGCGGCTGGAATGACGGAAATCGAGATAGCCCAACGCGCAGGCGGTGGCGATCTGGCCGATATCCAACGGCCCGTCCAGATGGTCGATCCAGCGGGTTTCCAACACATCGATCGCCCGATTGATCTTGGCCCACTGGCCTTCGACCCACGGCGAGAAACGCTTGTCCTCGGGCCGGATCCGGGACTCGTAAACCATTAGAATGGCGGCATCGAGGATGCCATCTGCGGTGGCCTCGACCGTCAGAGTGTCCCACAGTCGCGGGGCGGCAGGGTATAGCCCGGCCCCCGCCTCTGCGTCCAGAAACTGGCAGATCACCCGGCTATCATATAGCGTTGGGCCGTCGGGCCGCTCCAGCGCCGGAACCTTGCCCAATGGATTGCGCTCGATCAGGGTCGGGTCCGGCGAAGTCGGCGTGCCGGATGCCGTGACAGTCTCGATCCCCCTGATTCCGGTTTCGGCGATCAGGACCATGACTTTGCGGACATAGGGAGAAGTGGGTGAGTGGTACAGTTTCATTCGATTTCCCGCAGACGAAGGCGGGCGATAGCCCCGGCGTCCAGTTCATAGGTCTTGCTTCCGAACCGGATGGTGCGGCGAAAGCGGAAGGTGGAGTTGCGTTGCCCGGTCGCGTCGCGCGGTCGGTGCGACGACAGCCCGTCGTCCAGGGCATCCAGCGCCTCTTCGGCCCGCTGGTCGGTGCGTCCGATATGGCCGTGGCGCGCGATCATGCGTTGGGCGACATAGCCTGCGGCAGCGATTGCCCCAAGGCGCAAGGCGATGGGGATCAGTGGGGCAAGGGGCAGGGGCATAGGCACCTCCGGTTGTGGTGTGCGGATGCTAGGCGCGCGTGGGACCGCTGTCCATGCAAACCGCACCGGGGCACGGCCGGACGGGCGTCTGGCGCATCTGGCAAGGATTGCACCCGGCATCTGCCGTCAGAGCAAGCCTTTGGTCTTGCGGATCAGGGCGATAACGGACGTCGCTCCGGCAAGATAGGTAAGGGCGGTCAGCAAGGATCGCGCAGGGAGCGACAATGCGACAAGCGGGCCAAGGACAGCGCCGATGCCGGGCATCAGAAGTGTTCCGGCAAACAGGCCGGACAGGGCAATCACCGACAAGAAGGCCAGTCCATCAAGCATCCATCCCAAGGCACCGGGCTTGCGCGCGAACAAGGGAAACAGCAGCCATTGCGACAGGGCCGCACCGAACAGGATCGGCGCAAGGGTCTTTGCGAAAACTGCAAGATCGCCTGGAATCCCTTCCCCCACTACAAGTGCCAGTCCTGCGGTTGCCGCCGCTATGGCCGGGGCGATGATGCGGGCTCGGACAATGCTTTGCATGTCGAAAGCTTAGCCATGCTGCGCGGGGTGGCAAGTGGCGCAAAGCAAAAGGCCGCCCGGTTGCCCGTGGCGGCCTTTAGATCCCAACTGGGACACTGCAATCAACCCTGACGGGCTTTGTAGCGCTTTTGCGTCTTGTTGATCACATACACGCGGCCCTTGCGGCGCACAACCTGGCAATCGCGGTGGCGCGTCTTGAGCGAGCGGAGCGAGTTCGCAACCTTCATCGTTCTTCTCCTCTTCGCGGCGCCAGATGCGCCTTGAAAAAACAAGCCCCCGGCAAAGGGGGCGGTGAATGGTGGGCGGTACTGGGATCGAACCAGTGGCCACTACGATGTCAACGTAGTGCTCTACCGCTGAGCTAACCGCCCACGCAACTGCCGCTGTCCCCACAAGTCCAATAAAATGGGCGCGGGGGAACCGCGTCGGCGTGTGGGGGTCTATAGCCAGTTGCGCATGGCGCTGCAAGAGCCTTTACATCCAACCACTCCGTGAAATCAGGGCTTTTGGTATTTCCGCAAAGCCCGCTATAACAATAGACAGCAGGAGATACCGGTGCGCAGCGAAGCCTTTACCCTTTATCAGCCAATGCACCGGACAACACCAGTGGTGTTCTCGTCGCCGCATAGTGGCCGGGTTTATCCTCCAGCATTTCTGGCCGAGACCGTGCTGGATGACCAATCGATCCGGTCATCGGAAGATGCCTTCGTGGACGAATTGTTCAAGTCGGCGACGCATCATGGCGCACCGCTGATTGCCGCATGTGCGCCACGCGCCTTTATCGACTTGAATCGCGCGGCAGACGAGTTGGATGCCGCTGTGGTCGAAGGGGTGATGCGTAGTCCCCACAACCCGCGTGTTGCCTCTGGCCTTGGGGTGGTTCCGCGGGTGGTGGCGGGTGGACGGGCGATCTATCGCGGCAAGATGCCATTGGCCGAGGCAGAATCGCGCATCAGACGCCATTGGCACCCCTATCATGCGGCATTGCGGCAGTTGACCGATGAAAGTCATGCCCAGTTTGGGCAGGCCGTGCTGATTGATTGTCATTCGATGCCACATGAGGCCATCGAATCGCATGCGCGGCCCGGCTTTTCCCGACCAGAGGTGGTTTTGGGTGATCGCTTCGGTGCGGCTGCGGCGCGGGACGTGATGGATCATGTCGAAGCCGCGTTCCGGGACGCGGGGCTGCGGGTGTCACGCAACGCACCTTTTGCTGGCGCCTATATCGCCCAGACCTATGGGCGACCATCACGCGGGTATCATGTGGTGCAGGTCGAGATTGATCGCGCACTATACATGGATGAGGCCCGAATCGTGCCCTCGCCCGATTTCGACGCCTTCCGGAAGCTGATCTCTGGTGTGATTGCAGAGATCGCCTGCATTGGTCGCAGCAGGGTGCCTTTGGCGGCAGAATGACCGCTGGTCAAACGATGTGCGGTGCCTTCACCTCGCTCAGCCATTTTGACAGCGCCATATTGAGCTTTTTCGACGTTTGGTCGAATTCGATCATTGCCGCATGGTCGCGCTTGCGGCGCATGCCTGAAAGGGCCCCTTCGAGTGCATCACCCGCGGCGCGGTGAAATTCGGCATGCAGCCGCAAAGTCACGCGGTAGGGCGGGCTGGATTTGGTGTCGGGGTCGATGTCGGGGCCGTGTAGCCAGATGCCAAATGCACAGCGGTCATCACAGGCAGCAGTTTCTGGGGACATGTCCGCCCTTTTGGTGGCTATTGCAGTTTTCAGCCGCAACTTCCAGGTGCCATGTGCTGCAATAGCCGCCCGCAGTTGCAGTTCCAGATCTGTCGCCAAGGCACACCTCCGAAAAGTTTGTGCCGCCCAACCTGAAGGTGCGCAGTTAATCCAAAGCTTACAGGATCAGCATTTTAGTCATTTCAGCGCAGGGCGCGGCCCTTGATGATCGCCTCTTTGCCGAATCGCGCGCGAATCGTATCGGTTACCCTTTCCGCTTTGGCCCGCCTTTCGGCATCGGGATCCAGTAGATCGCCGGCGCGGTCGGCCTGAACTTCCGGAGCAAGGTCAGAGATGCCGACACCGATCAAGCGGAACGGGCCCTTGGTGCCAGAGTGGTGGAACAGGTCGTGGGCAGTGCGGTAGATTCGGTCGGCGATCTGGGTCGGGTCTGACAGGGCGTGGCGCCGCGTGACGGTCTGAAAATCATCCTTTTTCAATTTCAGCGTGACGGTGCGTCCCGCTAGAGCCTTGGCCTTGGCCCGGTCCGACACCTGTTCTGCCAGTCGCCAAAGGTGACCGTCCAGCAGATCTGGGTCAGAGGTATCTTCAAAGAAAGTTGTTTCCTTGGATATGGATTTCAGTTTTTCATCCGGGCTGACGCGACGGTTGTCCTGTCCTCGCGCCAGATGCCAAAGCCGGTCGCCCATCGTGCCAAAGCGCGCGGTCAGATCGGCGCGGTCCCAACGCAAGAGGTCTGCAATGGTGCGGATCCCGGCCTGTTCCAGCGTGGCCTGCGTTGCCGTGCCCACGCCCCAAAGAATACGAACCGGCTTGGGGCGCAGAAAGGCTTCGGTTTCCGCCGGACCGATCACCGAAAAGCCGCGGGGTTTGTCCAGATCAGACGCTATTTTGGCCAGAAATTTGTTGTGCGCGAGACCAATGGAGCCGGTGACACCCAACTCCTCCTCCATCCGTTTTGTCAGCCGGGCGAGCAAGACGGCGGGGGGGGCGCCATGCAGTCGCGTGGTGCCGGTCAGGTCGAGAAACGCCTCATCCAGTGAAAGCGGTTCGATAGCAGGAGTCATTTCCTCCATCATGGCGCGAATCTGACGGCTGACCTCGACATAGCGGGCCATGCGGGGCTTGACGACGACCGCCTCGGGGCAAAGCTTCAGAGCCTGGAACATCGGCATGGCCGAGCGGATGCCCTTGATGCGGGCGATGTAGCAACAGGTGGAGACCACGCCGCGCGTCCCACCGCCGACGATCAGGGGTTTGTCGGCAAGGGTCGGGTCGTCGCGCTTTTCCACCGACGCATAAAAGGCGTCGCAATCCATGTGGGCAATCGAAAGGCTGAACAGGTCAGGATGGGACAGCACGCGCGGGCTGCGGCAGCGTGGGCACCGACGCCGGGATGGGTCGGTGTCAATGGCGGTCAGGCAATCGCGGCAAAGGGCGGGCATGATACCCGCATCCTAGCCGGTTTGTATGATGGCGCACAGTGGCATCTGGGGCCACTGGTGGCCTCTGGTTGCGCCTCTGGCGAGGGGCAGTCGAGAAACCGCAAAGCGGAGCTTAGCGCGCCGGGGCCGGATGCAGGCTTGGCGGCGCGGCCTTG
>JBKBOF010000035.1:0-22895 GCA_046294955.1 Paracoccaceae bacterium | reverse complement strand
GAGGAGGGCGGCACTTTATCTGGTGGCCGCCCTTTTCGTTTGACCGAACTGTTGCGGCTTGTTGCAAGTTATCCACATAAGCTTTGCCGAATAACTGTTTGATTATTGCAAAAAAACGGCAATGCATGCATCTTGACGGTCAATACGGGCGTAAAGACCCGGAATGAGGCGTGATCGAAAGGGCAGGTCACATGAGCATGAAGTTGACTTTCAAGGCAGGCCTGATGGTCGCAGCCTTGGCCACGACGGCACTGTGCAGTGTCGCGTCGGCAGAAACATTGCGGGTGATGCAGGGGTCGGTTTCGGCACCACTGAAGGTTCCGATGAACCGGGCGGTGGTTGTGGAAAGTGACACCCCCTTTGCCGAACTGTCGATCGCCAACCCCGGCATTGCAGACATCTCGACCTTGTCGGACCGATCCATCTATGTGCTTGGCAAGACACCTGGCCGCACCACGCTTACGTTGTTGTCGCCGGATGGTCGGTTGATTTCCAACGTCGATGTGCATGTGACGCCGGATATCGCCGAGTTCAAGGAGCGATTGCAACAGATCTTGCCCGGCGAACCCATCGAAGTCCGCACCGCAAATGATGGCATCGTGCTGTCGGGCGTTGTCTCCTCGACCGCCAAGCTGGACCGCGCACTGGATTTGGCCGAACGCTACGCGCCGGAACGGGTGTCCAACCTGATGAGCGTTGGTGGAACGCAGCAGGTGATGTTGAAAGTACGCTTTGCCGAAATGCAGCGTTCGGTGGCAAAAAACCTTGGCGTGTCGCTGGCAGCGCAGGGCGGGAACAAGATCGGGATTTCAGCCGAAACCGGAAGCTGGTTGTCGGGCAACAATGCCATCGGCAACCCGATCGAGGTGTCACCCGGAACCCGCGGTGCCGTGGGTCTTGGATTTACCGCAGGGTCGGTGCAATTTGCCGTACTTCTTGAAGCCCTTGAATCCAAGGGGGTGGTGCGCACGCTTGCCGAACCCAACCTGACTGCCCTTTCGGGGCAAGAGGCAAAGTTTCTGGGCGGCGGCGAATATCCCATTCCGGTGCTGACAACCGATGGCGTGGTGATCGACTACAAACCGTTCGGGGTGGAATTGAACTTTACTCCCACCGTGGTTGATGGGGACATCATCAACCTGCAACTCAACGCGGCGGTGTCGTCGATTGACACCACGATCACCATCGAATCGGGTGGCTTCTCGATCAACGCCTTCAAACGCCGCGAAACCTCGACCACGGTCGAGATGCGCGACGGCGAAAGCTTTGCTGTCGCAGGTCTGCTGCAAGATGATTTCCGCAACCTGAACAATCAACTGCCCTGGATCGGGGACGTCCCTATCCTTGGTGCGCTGTTCCGCAGTTCGGACTATCAGCGCAATCAGTCGGAACTGGTGATCATCATCACACCGCATCTGGTCACGCCCACCAAGGGCGACGTCTATGCTTTGCCGACCGACCGCGTCCGCCTGCCAACGGAACGGGAGTTCTTCCTGAACGGTACTGTTGCCAAAGCCCCCAGAGGGGCAGCGGGTGAAGTCGCGCGCCAGGACTTCAGCAGTTCCTATGGCTATGTGATGGAGTAAGGCCATGCGCAAGACACCCACAGCCCTGATGACGATCTTTCTTGCTGGCAGCCTTGCAGCCTGTTCAACGTCCCCCGGGTTTGACCGACCCTTGGGCTATGAAGTGGACGAAGGCGGTTTTGGCGACGTGACCCGGAACAACGCTTCGGTCATGTCGGGCGAGATCAATGCCACCTATCAGTTGAACACGCGCTTCCGGGCCGAGGTGCCAAGCACCGTCACCTTCGCGTTCAACAGCGCGCAGCTGACCCCTGAAGCGCGGCGCATTCTGGCCCAACAGGCGAATTGGATCCGTCAGTTCCCAGAACTGCGTTTTTCAGTCTATGGCCATACCGATCTGGTCGGATCGAACAGCTATAACCAAAGGCTTGGCCAGCGCCGGGCCGAAGCTGTCGTTGCATTTTTTGCGTCGCAAGGCATCAGCCGCCACCGGCTTCAGGCTCTGGTGTCCTATGGCAAGACCCGCCCGGTGGTTGCAACGCAGGGACCGGAAGAAGCCAACCGGCGCACCGTGACCGAGGTGGCGGGGTTCCGCAAAGGTTCAAGCGCGCCACTGAACGGAAAATACGCCCAAGTCATCTTCCGCGAGTATGTTGCAAGCGCCACACGTCCGCACCCGGTCAACACGACGATCAGCACACAGGTCAACCCCGGCGACTGATACGGATCTGCAGGTTCTGTGCCTGCACAATCCGCAATCTTGCACTGTTTACAAAGAGGGTCGGGATTCCGGCCCTCTTTGCGTCTAACGCCCGGACAGCAACAACAGTGTTGACGCACAAGCAAAAAATCAGAGAATCGCGATTTTTTAGCCCCAATCCTGCCACCATTCCCCAGCATTGATCGATCCAATGGAAACAGTCGCAGGGGAAAGCCCTGCACGGTTCCGCGGCAAACATATGGGTGAAGTCCACATTTGGTGGATGCCCTGCCGCAAGGGCCGTCTTCTGGAAGGACAAGAGGCGAGATGACGAGTGTGGCAACCCTTCAACCGGATCCAGCGCCAATCGTGGCCTGCACAATTTCGCGCGATGTGCAGAACTTTGAGCTTCTGATCGACGACATGGAAAACGAACTGGGCGAAAGTTGGGGCGATTTGTCCTTTGACGACGCGCTTGTGTTCATCGGCCAACCGGAGGCTTCGACGCTGGAATTTGTGGCCATCGCCGTCGATGCCGAGGACGAAGCCGATCTGACCCGCATTTCTGAAATCATCCGGACATCAAAGGCGCGCAGCATCAAGGTAGTCTTGATCGCAGACCAGCTCAGCCCGATCGCACTTCACCAGTTGCTGCGTCTGGGAGCTGATGATTTCGTGCCCTATCCGCTACCCGACGGCGCGCTGCACGAAGCGATCGAACGCTTGCGCAAACCCGCGCCTGTGGCACCCACTGCCGCTCCTGTCGTGCAAGAGGACGCCGAGGCCGTCGCCACGCCGAAATTCAAGGCAAAAGGCGACCGCGAAGGAGTGGTCTTGCCAGTGCACGGTCTTGCCGGAGGAACCGGCGCATCGACCTTTGCAGTCAACCTTGCATGGGAACTGGCAACCATTTCAAAAACGGACGCCCCACGCGTCTGCCTGCTTGACTTCGATTTCCAATACGGTTCGGCGGCGACCTATCTGGACCTGCCACGCAAAGAGGTGGTGTTCGAAATCCTGTCGGATACCGCCAGTATCGACAGCGACGCTTTCTTGCAGTCCATGCTGACATTCAATGACCGTCTGCATGTGTTCACCGCACCGGCCGACATGCTGCCGCTGGATATCATCGGGCCGGAAGATATTGGACGGATTGTCGATATGGCTGCCGCTAATTTCGACTATGTGATTATCGATATGCCTAAGACCATCGTGGCGTGGACCGAATCCGTGTTGACCCGCGCGCACGTCTATTTCGCGCTGATGGAACTGGATCTTCGATCCGCCCAGAACGTGCTGCGCTTGATCCGCGCGCTCAAGGCGGAAGCCCTGCCGCATGAAAAACTGCGCTATATTCTGAACCGGGCGCCGAAGTTTACCGATCTGTCTGGCAAAAGCCGCGTCAAACGGATGGCCGAAAGCCTTGATATTGCCATCGAAGTGCAACTGCCCGATGGCAGTGTTCAAGTGACACAGGCCAACGATCACGGCCTGCCATTGGCCGAGAGTGCCGCGAAAAACCCGCTGCGCAAGGAAATTCAAAAACTCGCCAAATCGCTGCACGACCTGAACAAAGGCGCCGAGGCAGTCAAAGCGTAATCGGGCCAAGGGGGCAAATCCATGTTTTCAAGATTCAAAAAGCCAGAAGGCGGCCCGGCAGCAACCGGTCTGAAGCCCGTCACATCTTCAGGACCGGTGGCTCCGGTCGCATCGGCCGCCCCAAAACCCGTCGTTGTCACAGCGCGCCCCGGTCCTGCTGCGCCAGCACCGAAAACCGCAGCCGAAGCCATGGCGTCGGACAAAGAGAAAAAGCGCAAAGACAAATTGATGGAGTTGAAGGTCGAGTTGCACAAACGGCTGCTCGACAACCTGAACCTCGCCGCACTGGAAAAGGCATCCGAATCCAGCCTGAAGCAGGAAATCGCGTCGATTACCGCCGAAGCGCTGGACGAGATGAGCGTCGCACTCAATGCACAAGACCGCCAGATCCTGCATCAGGAATTGTATGACGAGGTGATGGGCCTTGGTCCGCTGGAGACGTTGTTGAAGGATGAAACCGTCAACGACATCCTGGTGAATGGCCCCAAGCGGATCTTCGTGGAACGCGCCGGCAAGCTGTCGCTGACCGATGTCACCTTCAAGGACGAACGCCACCTTTTGCGGATCATCGACAAGATCGTGTCTGCCGTGGGTCGGCGCGTCGATGAATCGAACCCCTACTGTGACGCGCGACTGGCAGATGGATCGCGCTTCAACTGTATGGTCCCGCCAGTGGCGGTGGACGGATCGCTGGTGTCGATCCGGAAATTCAAAAAAGAAAAACTGGGCGTTCCCGATCTGGTGAAATTCGGGGCGTTCACCGAAGAAATGGCGGCCTATCTGCAAGCGGCGGTTGCCACCCGCCTGAACGTCATCGTGTCGGGCGGAACCGGTTCAGGAAAAACGACTACGCTGAACGCGCTGTCGTCTTTCATTGACAACACGGAACGGATCCTGACCATCGAAGATACCGCCGAACTTCAGCTGCAACAGGTTCACGTCGGGCGCATGGAAAGCCGCCCGCCAAACGTCGAAGGCAAAGGCGCTGTGACCCAGCGGGACTGCCTTCGGAACGCACTGCGGATGCGACCAGACAGGATCATCGTGGGGGAAACCCGTGGCGAAGAAGTCATTGACATGTTGCAGGCCATGAACACCGGTCACGACGGATCCATGACCACGATCCACGCCAACTCGGCCCGGGATGCCGTAAGTCGTCTGGAAAACATGATCGCCATGTCGGGCATCGAAATGCCGATCAAGGCCATGCGCAGCCAGATCTCGTCGGCTGTGAACCTGATCGTGCAAGCCAGCCGCCTTCAGGACGGCTCGCGCCGGATGGTGTCGATCACCGAAGTGACCGGGATGGAAGGCGAGGTGATCTCGATGCAGGAAATCTTCCGCTATGAACGGCTGGGCCTTGAATCCAATGGCAAGATCATCGGGCGCTTCAACGCAACCGGCATCCGGTCGGCGTATTCTGACCGGTTCCGCCAGTGGGGCTATGATCTGCCGTCATCCATTTACGAACCGATCATGTAAGGGGGCACGTTCATGGAAATTTCAGCCGCACCGCTGATATACATAATGATTTTCATCGCGGTCGTGGTCCTTGTCGAGGGCCTGTATCTGACCGTTTTCGGCAAATCCATCAGCATGGACAGCCGCGTCAGCCGGCGTCTGGCCTTGATGCAAAAGAACGGCAACCGCGAACAGGTTCTGGAACAACTCCGCAAAGAGATGAGCCAGCACATGGCTTCTCGGGGGATACCGCTGTATTCGCTGCTTGCCGACAAGGCACAAAAGGGCAACATCGCCTTTTCCCCCAAGCAATTGGTCGGGATCATGGCCTTGGTGTCGGTCTTTGCCTACGCGGGCCTGACCTTCGCCACCGGCGCAGATACACCGGTGCGCATTGCCATCGCGGTATTGATGGGGATTGGCGGCGTGTATTTCTGGGTCAACAAGAAGGCCAAGAAACGCGTCAGTCTGATGGAAGAACAGCTTGCCGACGCCGTTGAACTGATGGTCCGGTCGTTGCGCGTGGGCCACCCCTTTGCCTCGGCCATCGGGATCGTGGCCAAGGAAGTCCCCGATCCACTTGGCACCGAATTCGGCCTGATCGCTGACGAAGCCGCCTATGGCCGCAACGTGGCCGACAGTCTGAAATCCTTTGCCGAACGGATGGACAACCAGGACTTGCGCTTTCTTGCCGTCGCCGTGGCCATCCAGCAGCAATCGGGTGGCAACCTTGCCGAAATTTTGGACGGTTTGTCCAAGGTTGTGCGTGCCCGCTACAAATTGTTCCGTCGGGTCCGTGCCATCACCGCCGAAGCGAAATGGTCGGGTATGTTCCTGTCGGCCTTTCCCTTGGGCGCGCTCGTCGCCATCAATATGATCGACCCGACCTACTATGACGGCGTGAAAGACTCGGCGGCCTTTGTGCCAGCGGGGATCTTTGTCGGCATCATGCTGACGTTCAACGTTATCTACATGAAAATCATGACGACGATCAAAGTCTGAGGCAGCCATGGAAATCGTGAACCAAATCAATGTGATGCTGACAGACTTGTTGGGTCCGATAGGGCCGCTGCTTGCTTTGGGAGGCGTCGGGCTTGCCCTGATCTTTGTTACGCTGCCGACCATCCTGAAAAAGGAAAAGGACCCGCTGGAGCGGATCCGCGCGCAACGGATGGGCAAAACCGAGCAGGTAGAAAAGCTGCGCCGGGGCGGGCCGTCCAAGGCAGACAAGCTGGAACGCTTTGCCAACTACCTTGAACCCAAAAGCGCTGAAGAACTGTCAGCCACAAGGATGAAGCTGCTGCGCGCCGGCTATCGGGGCAAGAGCGCCGTTCGGCTGTTCCACTTTTCGCAATTCGCGCTTGGCATCGGGGTTCTGGTCCTCGGACTGCTCTACACCCTTTTGCAATCGACCCAGCAGGAAATGACGACGCAGACCATGGTGATGTACACCATCCTGCCGGCCGCCATTGGCTATTATCTGCCGGTTTATTGGGTCACGCGGCGGATCGGCACTCGGCAGCAAGAAATCACAGAAGGATTTCCCGACGCTCTGGACATGATGCTCGTCTGCGTCGAAGCCGGGCAATCGCTGGACCAATCCATCATCCGCGTCGGCAACGAGGCCAAGAACGGCTACCCCGCCTTGGCCGAGGAATTCGAGATGGTCGCGCACGAGGTGATGGCGGGAAAAGAACGCGTCACGGTTCTGCGCGACATGGCTGAACGGGTGGACTTGCCTGACATCACCTCTTTTGTCACCACATTGATCCAATCGTCCAGCTTCGGCACTTCGATCGCCGATGCCTTGCGGGTCTATTCGTCGGAAATGCGTGACAAACGCATCATGCGGGCCGAAGAAAAGGCCAATACGATCCCGACCAAGCTCACTTTGGGAACAATGCTCTTCACCCTGCCCCCGCTTCTGGTTATTCTGATCGGACCCTCAATTGCCAAATTCGCCAGTCAGATGGGGGGTGGAGGCTGATATTCCGCGCATCCGTTTACAGTTTGGCGCCGCGCTGGCGCTGACAACCTGCCTCGCCGCCTGCAATACCGCAGGCGGCGCTGGCCTGTTCGCGGGCAAGCCCGATGTCACCCGAAATACCGCCTATGGCGTCAATCCACGCGAACAATCGGTTGACGGGTTGATTGTCGGCCACCGGCTGATGGCTGCATCGGAATTTGATCTGGCCCTGAAAGCCTATCTGCGGGCTGCCGGAGACCAGGGATTTACCGTCGATGTGCTGTCGGCGCTGGGGTCCGCGAACCTGCATCTGGGGCGGCTCAACCAGGCCGAAGATCTGCTGCGCAAGGCGGTTGTCGAAGACGCCAACTTTGTTCCCGCACTCAACAATCTGGGCGTGGTGCTGATGGAGCGTGGAAAATTCGGCGAAGCCCGGCTGTTTTTCCAACGCGCGTTTGCCGCCGATAGTGGCCAAACGGACGCGATCCGCGAAAACCTGATGCGCGCCATCGCAAAAAGCGAAGATGCTGTGTATGCTGAGCCCGAGGAAAAACCAAAGTTCACCCTCGTGCGGCGCGGTTACAGCACTTACGAGTTGCTGTCCGAACTGTAACGGGGCAAGGACCCGAGCAGTCAAAGAGGACGCATAAATGCGCCAACAGATCTTTGTGGCACTGTGCCTGTCGGGCACGGTTGCCTTGAGCGCCTGCCAGAAGTCACCGGACGCCGAAGTGCAGCGCGCATTGAAAGATGTGAACGTCATCGACGAGTCGAACCTGTCCGACATCATGTTGACAGTGGCCGATCCGAACGAGGCCGTGACTTATTTCCAGCGTACTGCAGAGCAGAACCCAGACCGCATCGATCTGAAGCGCGGCCTTGGAAAATCGCTGGTGCGCGCCGGTCGCCCGGTGGAAGCCGCCGCTGTTTGGCGCACGGTGATCGCCCACCCGCAGGCGACCAACGATGACCGCGTGTCGCTTGCCGACTCACTGATCCGCTCGAACGAATGGTCAGCAGCCGAAGCCGAGTTGAACAAGGTTCCGCCCACGCACGAAACCTTTGAGCGCTATCGGTTGGAAGCGATGGTGGCCGACAGCAAGAAGAACTGGAAAAAAGCCGACAGCTTTTACGAAATCGCCGCCGGACTGACCACAAAGCCTTCAGGCGTGCTGAACAACTGGGGCTTTTCCAAACTGACGCGCGGCGATCCTGCCGGGGCCGAAAAGTTGTTCGTTCAGGCGCTGACCTATGACCCGACGATGTTCACCACCAAGAACAACCTTGTTCTGGCGCGCGGCACACAACGAAAATACGAACTGCCCGTCGTCAAGATGAGCCAAGCCGAGAAAGCCGAATTGCTATACACGCTCGCTCTGACCGCAATCAAGCAAGGCGATGTGAACGTCGGCAAACAGTTGCTGCGTGAAGCGGTCGAAACCCATCCGCAACACTTCGAAACAGCGGCCCGCAGTCTGGCCGCGCTCGAGGCATAAAGCATGGAGTTTCCGATCATTGCGCCGCTGACCGCCGGTAGCGCTATCGCCTTTCTGCCCTTTGCCATTGCCATCGGCGGTTGGGTCGCATGGAGCGATATGAAATTCATGAAGATCCCCAACAAGGCCATGATCGCCCTTCTGGCGGTCTGGCTGGTGGTCGGCCTTCTGGCGGTCTGGCTGACCGGTTTACCCTTCATGTCTTGGCTTTGGGGTTGGGCTTTTGCCGCGATCACGCTGGCTGTCGGATTTCTGGCCAACGCGCTGCGGATGGTGGGCGGGGGCGACGCGAAATTTGCAACCGCAATGGCCCCATTCTTTGTCGGCAGCGATTGGCGGATGGTGTTTGTCATCGCAGCATCCTGCCTGATCGGCGCTTTCATCGTTCACCGAATTGTGCGGATGATCGGTCCGGTGCGCCGCGCGACGCCGGATTGGGTCAGTTGGACCAGCAACGACTTTCCGATGGGTTTAGCCTTGGCCGGAACACTGATTTTCCATCTTTTGCTCACAATTCGGGCCGCATTCTAAGGCTAGTTTTGCATCCGGGCGGGATTGTTTCCACTTCCGCCCTTCAAGTGCCCCAACAGTCGAGTGTCCCGCATGAACATGCCGATCACCCCCAGTGTGACCGCCCCCCCCGCCCCAAAGTCATTGGCCGAAACCGGCCTGTCCTTGGTGATGATGCGGGATATACTGCTGAAGACGATCTTTCGCATGAACATGGATCTTGTGTCTGACATCAGCCGGGTGATTTCGCTTTCGGTGCCGCTGACGCAGGAATTGATCGATATCGCGCGGGGACAAAAGCTGATCGAGGCGACGGGCACGCTGCACGCCACAAGCGGCAATGAAATGGGCTATCAGTTGACCGACAGCGGCAAGGCCCGCGCGCTGGATGCCTTGTCGCAATCAGAATATTACGGCGCCATGCCGGTGCCGCTGGCGGCTTATGCCGAACAGATGAAGCGGCAATCGGTCCGCAACATCCGACTGACACGCGAACAGCTTGTCGGCGCGATGGGTCATCTGATTTTGCCGCCTGATCTTTTGGGCAACCTTGGCCCGGCCATCACTTCGGGACGGTCAATCCTGCTCTATGGTCCGCCCGGAAACGGTAAATCTTCGATCTCGAACGGCATCCGTGCCGCCATGGGCGACAAGATCTATATCCCGCGTGCGCTGGAATATTCCGGTCAGGTCATCACCGTATATGACCCGATTGTTCATTCGGCCGCCGAAGAGTCGGTCGATGACCCCAATTCGCTGCGCCGAACCTCGGGCCGGTTTGACGCGCGCTATGTTTATTGCGAGCGCCCGACCGTGATTACGGGTGGTGAGCTTACGCTTGATATGCTTGACCTGAAATACAACCCTGTCGCCCGCACCTATCAGGCACCGTTGCAGTTGAAAGCCTCGGGCGGCATCTTCATCGTGGACGACCTTGGACGTCAGTCCGAACCGCCGCAAAAGCTGGTGAACCGCTGGATCGTGCCGCTGGAAGAGGCGCGCGATATTCTATCCCTGCAATCGGGCGAGAAATTCACCGTACCGTTCGATACACTGGTGATCTTTTCTACCAACTTCCATCCGAACGAGATTTTTGACGGCGCGGCCCTGCGCCGGATCTTTTTCAAGATCAAGGTGGATGGCCCGAATCAGGAAATGTTCCTGAAGATCTTCGCCATGGTCGCTCGCAAGAAAAAGATGCCACTGGACGAGGCGACGTTGCTGCATCTTCTGAAAGCCAAGTATCCGACGATTGAAAACAATTTCGCGAACTATCAGCCGACGTTCCTGATCGACCAGATGATCGCAATTTGCGAATTCGAGGGCATCCCCTATCAGATGCGTCCCGACCTTGTTGACCGCGCGTGGGGCAACATGTTCGTGCGCGACGAGACGATCGCCAAGTAACCTTATGGCGCGTCAGGCAAACTGCCGAACGCCCTGATCCGTCACGATCATGTCCAGCCGCTGATCGGTGGCGTCTATAGGCACCTCTGCCACCTCTTGCGCGGCAAAGGCAAAGCCGATGGCCACAACCGGGTGGCGCGCGCGCAAACCTTCCAGCGTGCGGTCATAAAACCCACCGCCATAGCCAAGACGATAGCCGCGCGCATCAAAGGCCAGCAGCGGCACGATCAGAACCGCAGGGTCCAGCCACGCGCCATCCGCCGGGATCAGCGCGCCAAAATCGCCCGCCACCAGCGCGCATCCGGGGGACCATTCGCGAAACCGCAAGGGCTGGCCCCGGCCCTTGATCACCGGCACGCCAACCGGCCCCTGATGCGCAGACATTGCAGGCAGCGGGTCGATCTCTGTCCGCATCGGCATATAACCCGACAGCACAGCGCCGCGATGCGCAGCCAAAACATCGGCCAGCAATTCCGCCGCCTGCCCCTGCCCCGCAGCAAAAGCCACCTTGCGCGCCACAAAGGCGGCCTGCCGGGCCGCCGCCTTTCGTTGAGATTTGTCGGTCACAACAGCACAAGCGTGGCAAGGCCCAGAAAGGCAAAGAACCCCATCACATCCGTAAGCGTGGTCACGAATGTGCCCGACGCCAAAGCCGGATCCAACCCCAACCGGTTCAGCGTCAGCGGCACAAGCACCCCACCAAGGGCCGCCACCACCTGATTGACCATCATCGCCGCCGCCAGCACACACCCCAACCGCCAATCACCAAACAGCAAGGTGCCCGCCAGCCCCAGCACAAGGGCCAAACCCAACCCGTTCAGCAGCCCCGCGCCCAGTTCGCGCATCACCACCCGGCGGGCGTTGGATTCGGTCAGATCGCGCGTTGCCAGCGCCCGCACCGCCACCGCCAGCGACTGGGTGCCAGCGATCCCCCCGGTCGAGGCCACGATCGGCATCAGCGCCGCGAGCACGACAATCGCCTCGATCGTTGCTTCGAACCGTGAAATGACCAGCGCCGACAGCGATGCCGTCACAAGATTGACCATCAACCAAGGCAGACGCCTCTTGGCTGTTTCAAGGGCACCGTCCGACAAGCTCGATTCGTCGTCCACACCTGCCAGACGCAGCATGTCTTCCTGATGCTCTTCGTCCAGAACGTTCATGGCGTCATCAATCGTGATGACTCCCACCAACCGCCCGTGTACATCAACAACCGGGCAGGAAATCAGGTGGTACTGGTTGAACAGATAGGCCACATCCGCCTCGGGGTCCGATGCCTCGATGGTGCGGAAGCTTTCCTCCACAATCGCCTTCAGCCCCACCTCGCGCCGCGCCGACAACAACCGCCCCAACGTCACATAGGCCACAGGCTTCATCCGCGGATCGACCAGGATGACATGGTAAAACTGGTCCGGCAGCCAGTCGACCGCGCGCAGATGATCGATCATCTCGCCCACCGTCCAATGCTCTGGCGCGGTCACCACCTCGCGCTGCATCAGACGACCGGCGGAATACTCCGGATAGGACAGCGCCTGTTCCACCGCCAGCCTGTCGGCCGACTCCAGCGTCGACAGGATCGCCTCTTGCGCCGGTTCTTCCAGATCCTCCAGAATATCGACCACATCGTCGGTTTCGAGATCGCGCATCGCCTCGGCCACCACTTCGGGTGGCATGGCCTCGATCACCTCTTCACGGATCGAGTCCGAGATTTCCGACAGGATATCGCCGTCAATTTCACCAGACCATAGCGCCAACAGCTGACGACGGCTTTCGCCGCTGATCTGTTCCAGCAAGTCGGCAACGTCGGCCGGGTGCATCGGCTCCAGAAGCCGTGACAGCGTTGTCGTATCGCCTGCTTCTACGGCGTCCAGAATGGCTGATACGCGCTTTGCGTCCAGCCGTTCCTCCGCGTCTATCCGCCCATCATCAGCCATGTCGCCCCCATGTGATTACCGGCACAGTAACGAAAGCTGTTTCCGGCAAACAGGGGGCATCGGGCAAATTTACCCAAAGATGAAAAGCCGATACGGTGCCCCCAACACAAGGGGATACCGATGACCGATCTTTTGCTGGGCCAAGTGCTGCACTTTACTGCCGACCCGTTTTCCGAAGGTGTCGGCGCGGCCCGTGTGGATGAAGCACTGGTGGTTGACAATGGGCGCATCCTTGCCGTTGGGGCTGCGGATTTGCTGCGGCGCACACATCCACAGGCCCGGATTACGGATTACGGTCGGGCGCTGATCAGTGCTGGGTTTATCGATGCCCATGCCCACTATCCGCAAACCGCTATCATCGGCTCTTGGGGGAAACGCCTGATCGATTGGCTAAACACCTACACCTTTCCCGAAGAAATACGCTTTTCGAACCTTTCTTACGCTCAAGAGGTGGCCGTTCGGTATCTGGACCTTACACTTTCCAACGGCACGACATCGGTCTGTTCCTATTGCACGATCCATCCCGAAAGCGTGGATGCGATCTTTAGTGCTGCGGCCACGCGCAACCAAAGGGTTTGGGCGGGCAAGACTTGCATGGACCGCAACGCGCCCGACGGACTGCGTGATACCGCGCAAAGCGCCCACGACGATTCGGCGAGGCTTCTGGCCAAGTGGCACGGGCAGGGTCGTGCCTCTTATGTCATCACCCCGCGCTTTTCGCCCACATCGACCGACGATCAACTCGCCGCGCTTGGCGCGCTTTGGGCCGCGCACCCCGAGTGTCTTATGCAAACTCACCTGTCGGAACAGACCGACGAAATCGCATGGGTGCGCAGCCTGTTTCCATCTGCACGCGATTACCTTGACACCTATGAACGCCACGGGCTTTTGGGCAAAGGTGCCCTGTTCGGACATGCAATCTGGCTGGAAGATCGCGAAAAGGCCCGCCTGCGCGATGTGGATGCCAGCCTGATCCACTGTCCGACGTCAAACACCTTTATCGGGTCGGGCCTGTTCGATATGGGCGGGCTGAAGGCGGCAGGCCACCGCATCGGCCTTGCCACAGATACCGGTGGCGGTTCATCCTTTTCCATGCTGCGCACCATGGCCGCCGCCTACGAGGTTGCGCAACTGAAAGGCCGCGCCCTGCATCCGGCGGAACTTTGGTGGCTGGCGACGCAAGGATCGGCCCGCGCGCTTCATGCCGATCACCTGATTGGAAATATTGCACCGGGGCTTGAGGCAGATCTTGTGGTCGTTGACCTTGCTTCGACACCCGCCATCGAACAGGCGACACGGCGGGCGGACGACATCTGGCAAGCCCTGTTTCCGACCATCATGATGGGCGACGACCGCGCCATACGGGCAACGTGGGTAGGCGGAACCCCGATTGGGGGCAGATAGCGTTAGTCGAAGCCGAATTCCCACCCGTCGGGCAGAAAATCATAGGCCACACCGATTTCGCTGATCTTGCGTTCTTCTTCCCAGATCACCTCAGGTGAGATGCGCAGCGGTGCCTTGGTCGTTACAATCAGCGTGTCCCCTTCACGGTCACGCTCTGTTGAAAATCCTTTGGATTGCAACGCCGTTTCACACGCTTTCCAGTTCGCTTCTTCGCTTTCAGCCAAAAGATAGAACTCGACGATGGACGTCTGCGGCAGCGTGGACTCGCCCTTTTTCATCTCGTCGAAACTGTCAAACGTCTCGCGGCGCTGTGCTTCGAAATCATGTGACATGTCAGCCCCTCAGCTTTTTCGCCAATGCGGTCTGCCGCTCGACGATCCGCGGTAGGTCTATCGTAACCATGTGTCCGTCGGCAACCACCCTGCGCCCTTCGACGAACAGATCGCGCACTTTGCCCGGCCCGCACAGCACAAGCGCCGCCACCGGATCCCAGGATCCTGCCGACTCAATGCCAGACACATCCCAGATGGCGATATCGCCGCGCTTGCCCGGCTCCAGCGACCCGCAGTCCGGGCGGCCCAACACCTTTGCTCCGCCCAACGTGGCGATCTCCAGTGCCTCGCGCGCGGACATCGCATTGGCACCCCGGCTGACACGTTGCAGCAAAAGCGTTTGTCGCGCCTCTCCGATCAGATTGCCCCCATCGTTGCTGGCCGACCCATCGACACCCAGCCCAACCTTGACGCCTGCATCCTGCATGGCCCGCACAGGCGCGATGCCAGACCCAAGGCGGCAATTCGAACACGGGCAATGCGCGACACCGGTGGCGGTTCTGGCAAAGAGGTCAATCTCTTGCGCATCCAGCTTCACGCAATGCGCGTGCCAGACATCGGGCCCGGTCCAGCCAAGATCTTCGGCGTATTGCCCCGGCCGCACGCCGAACTTCGACAGGCTATAGGCGACATCCTCATCATTTTCGGCCAGATGGGTGTGCAGCATCACGCCCTTGTCGCGGGCCAAAAGGGCCGTGTCCCGCATCAGATCCCGGCTGACGGAAAACGGCGAGCAGGGCGCAAGGCCCACCCGCACCATAGCGCCCTCACGCGCGTCGTGAAAGGCGTCAACGACCCGGATCATGTCTTTCAGAATAGCGGCTTCCGGTTCGACCAGCGCATCGGGCGGAAGCCCACCTGACGATTCGCCGATGCTCATAGCTCCGCGCGTCGGATGGAACCGCAGCCCGACCTCGGTTGCGGCTTGGATGGTGTCGTCCAACCGTGCGCCGTTGGGATAAAGATACAGATGGTCAGAACTGAGGCTGCATCCCGACAAGGCCAATTCGGCCAGTCCCACCTGCGCCGAGATGAACATCTCTTCCGGTCCAAAGCGCGCCCAGATCGGATACAGCGTCTTCAGCCAGCCAAACAGCAGCGCGTCTTGCCCCCCCGGCACAGCCCGCGTCAACGTTTGGTAAAGATGGTGGTGCGTGTTCACCAGACCGGGGGTCACAACGCAGCCGCGCGCATCCACCACCTTGGCTCCGGGCGCCTGCAACGCTTGACCGACCGAAAAAATCACACCATCGCAGATCAGAACATCCGCCCTGGCCAATTCGGCGCGGCTGGCGTTCATCGTCACCACAACATCTGCATTCTTGATCAGAATATCTTGCACTACAGGGTACCTCCGCCCCTTCGGTGGACCCTGAGGCGGGCCGACAGAAGGGAAAAGGACTCGGTCACCGCACACAGAGCTTAGCAACAATCGGCAACGACAGGCAATCGGTTGTCAGGCGTTGAGCAATGCCAAAGCTTGCGCATGGATCTGGAAATTCGCGGCCGCCAGAACCTGCCCGCCAGAGGGGCAGGGCTTGCCTGTCCAGTCGGTCACAATCCCCCCCGCAGCTTCGATCACGGCAATCGGTGCCTGAACGTCATAGGGTTGCAAACCCGCCTCGATTACCAGATCAACCTGCCCCGCAGCCAGAAGGGCGTAGCCATAGCAGTCCATGCCATAGCGGACCAGACGCACCGCATCGGCCACCTTGCGAAATGCCGCATGTTCCTGCGCCGTACCGATCTCGGGAAAGGTCGAGAGCATGATCGCCTCTGACAGATGACGCGCAGGGCGGCAGGCCAAGGACGCCTCACCCGAGGGGCCAACCACCCGCGCGCGGCCAAAACCACCCTCAAACCGTTCGCGTATATAGGGCTGGTCGATCAGCCCATAGATCGGACCGGTTTCATCCGCGACCGAAATCAGGACACCCCATGTCGGTGTGCCAGACAGATAACCGCGCGTTCCGTCGATCGGATCCAACACCCAGGTCAGACAAGATGTTCCCGCAACGAAGCCATATTCCTCGCCAAGGATCGAATCATGTGGTCGGCGCTGCGCAAGGATCCTGCGCATCCGGTCTTCAGCCAAACGGTCTGCAACCGTGACCGGGTCGAAACGTTCGGTTTCTTTGCTGTCTGCAGACAAGCCGGCACTTCGAAAGTGCAGTAATGTTGCCGCGCGGGCATCATCCGCCAGAGCATGGGCGGTGGTTATCAGGTCGGCAATCACGTCGGATGTCAGATTGACCATTCTGTCCCCATTTCTGCGGAACACCTCAGGCCCGCAAAAGGCCGCTACCGTGGCCTTTTGCGATGGTCAAGCTCAACCGTGCACCAATCAGGCCGCGTCGCTCAGGACACGGGCAAGATCGAACAGGCGGCGGCGCTGAGCTTCGGGAATGGCATAATAGGACCGCACCAGTTCAAGCGCTTCCTTGTCTGCGAGGAAATCACCAGCAGCGGCAGTCGTATTCTCGGCCGTATCCGACGACAGACCTTCGAAAAAGAAGGAAATCTGCACGCCCAGCGTTTCGGCGATGTCCCAAAGACGTGAAGCGCTGACCCGGTTCATGCCCGTTTCATACTTCTGGATCTGTTGAAACTTAATCCCGACCTTGTCTGCAAGCTGTTGCTGGGTCATCCCCACCATCCAACGCCTATGCCGAATGCGCTTGCCCACATGGGCGTCAACTGGGTGTTTCATAGAATGCTCCACACTGATAAGTCCCTCACCCTAACACAAGCAACGCGTGTGCCAAAGTAACGAACATCTGGTTTACGAGTCGATTTTTACATAGTCGGTCGCCGATTGGCTGGATTATGCAGCATGAATTGCACAACTGGCCAAAATTGGCGGCCGTTAACCTGAGGTCGCACGCGCCAACCAAGAACTCGCGTGATGCGTGTTTCGCATAAAGCGTTGCATTTTGCAATCTTTTCATCTCACCTTTCCATTTCGCAACAACTTCGGGCACTGGCGCGGGATGAACCACCGCTTTACGCTTGTGACACATCAAGCAGGATCCTCCAATGCGCACATGGCAGATTGACGCCCCTTCCCAACCGGCAAGACTGATCGACGCCCCCATCCCGGACCCAAAGCCGGGCGAGGCCCTGCTGCGCATCCACGCCTGCGCCCTGAATTTCGCCGATCTGTTGATGGCCGAAGGAAAATACCAATCAAAACCGCCACTTCCATTTACCCCCGGCCTGGAGCTTTCGGGCGAGGTCGTGGCCTTGGGACCGGAAACCGACGGGCCGCAGCCGGGAACCCGCGTGGCGTGCTGTGCAGGCCATGGTGGCATGGCTGAGTACGGCACGTTTCCCGTCGGCAGCCTGGTGCCCCTACCGGATGCGATGCCTTACGATCAGGCCAGCGCCTTTCTCATCGCCTATGGCACCTCGCACCTTGCGCTGTGGCACAAGGCCAGGCTGCAAGCAGGTGAGACACTGTTTGTCACCGGTGCTGCGGGCGGCGTCGGTTTGACGGCGGTCGAAATTGGCAAGCACATGGGCGCGCGCGTCGTTGCATCGGCGCGTGGACCCGAGAAACTGGCCGTAGCCAAAGCAGCCGGCGCCGACATCGTGATCGACAGTGACAGCCCCGACATGAAAGAGCAGTTGAAAAGTCTGGGCGGTGTCGATGTGGTCTATGATCCCGTCGGTGGGGCCGGATTTGACGCAGCCCTCCGCGCCACCCGACCGGATGGGCGGCTTTTGTGCATCGGTTTTGCCAGTGGCGAGGTTCCACGACCCGCCGCCAATATCCTTCTGGTCAAGAATCTGTCGGTGATCGGCTTTTGGTGGGGGGCCTACAGTGACTTTGCCCCGCACCTTGTCCGCGAAAGCCTGTCAACTTTGATGTCATGGTACGCCGATGGCGCGCTTCGCCCGCATATTTCGCACCGCCTGCCGATGGACAGACTGGCTGAAGGTCTGGCTTTGCTGCGTGACCGCAAGGCCACCGGAAAGGTTGTCATGACACTGATCTGATCACACCACTGCGCGACTGATAAGCCCGCCGGATCATCGCAGCCATTTCCAGCACGGCCGAGCTGTGCGCCGGGTCGGCGACATAGAGATTGACCTTCATCCGCTTCAGGTCTGGCAAAGCCCCCCCGTGACTGATGCGCTCGACATAAGGCGGTTCGGAGCCGGCAAGTACGGTATGAACCGCCAGGTCCGCGCTGACACTGGCCTCGATCGTTCGCGTGCTATCGCTTTCCACGGCCATTTGCCACGGGATACCCGCCCGATCGAGCGCCGCCTGTACGCCCTGCCGGAAGATGCAGTTGTGCTCGTACGCAAGCTTCAGCGGCCGACCCTTCCATGCCACACCGCCCGGGGCACCGACCCAGACAAGTGGCAGCTCCGCCAAAGTCATGCCACCCGGTTCCACCGTGTCTTCGGTGGTCAGTATGATATCACATTCCCCGCGCCCGAATTGAGCCTTGAGCACGCGGGTAAACGACGAAATCAGCGACACCTTCATGCGCGGAAAGCTGCGGGCAAAGTGTTGCAACACCATCGGGATCACCGGATAGACAATATCATGCGGCACCCCCAAAACCACCTCGCCCTCATGCGGATCACGGGTCAGTCGCCCCATCACCTCGTCATTCAGGCTGAGCATCTTGCGCGCATAGCCCAACAACTGCTCGCCTGCTGCCGTCAACGACACTTGCCGCCCCGACCGGTCCAGCAACTCGACGCCCAGCATCTCCTCCAACCGTTTGATCTGCATGGAAACAGCCGATTGAGTGAGGTTCAGAAATCCCGAAGCGCGCGTCACCCCGCCAGCATCGGCCACAGCGACGAACGACCGTAGGGCCGTCAAGTCCAGATTGCGCGACATATCACAATTCCTGATATTAGACTTCAAAATCATTCATTTTCATAATGAAAAGGCTTTCAGTATGTAGTTCAAGTGATTTGACGACGCAAAGGCGTTTCATCATCGGTGAGAATGACCTCTGAAAGGAAAGACCATGTTTGCCTCGCTCCACACCGCCACGATCGCCACAGGGCGCGTGCAGTCGGCTGGCAGCACCCCGCGCGTTCTGACAGTCTTGCTGACGGCTCTGGCAGCCCATCGCCAACGTCAGTCTCTGGCCCGACTGGATGATCGCACACTGGCCGATATCGGCCTGACCCGCAGCGACGCAATCTTGGAATCTCGACGCCCGATATGGGAGATTCCGGCGTCCTGGAGGCGTCAGTCTTTTCTTTGAGTCGAAAAGTCGGGTTTCAGATAGGTGTTTTTGTCGGAAATCCTTGAAATGCCAAGCTTCGCCACCGATATTGACCTTACAACCGTGCGTGGACAAATCGTGCGGTCAACTGGTTAACTTCGGAGGCTTACACATGGCTGACTATACAACGATCCGTACAGCCGGCGCAGGTGCTCGTGCCGCCCAGCTGGACGAGGGCCTTCGCGCCCACATGAACAAGGTTTACGGCTTGATGTCTGTTGGCATGGTGCTGACGGGCGGCGTGGCGTGGGCCGTGGGCACAAATGACGCGCTGGTGCAGGCGATTTTTGGCACGCCGCTGAAATGGCTGGTGATGTTTGCACCGCTGATCATGGTGTTTGCCTTCGGCGCCCTGCTCAACCGGCTGTCGGCGGCGGCCGCACAATTGTTCTTTTACGTCTATGCAGCGGTCATGGGGCTTTCGATCAGTTTCATATTCGCCGTGTTCACCGGCGTTTCGATCGCACAGACTTTCCTTGTAACGGCCATCGCCTTCGGCGGTCTGTCGCTCTATGGCTACACGACGAAAAAAGACCTGTCGGGAATAGGCACATTCCTGATGATGGGATTGATTGGTCTTATCGTGGCCATGGTCGTCAACATCTTCCTCGCGTCGTCCGCGTTGCAGTTCGCGATTTCGGTGATCGGAGTATTGATCTTTGCGGGCCTAACCGCGTTCGACACGCAGACAATCAAGAACGATTATCTGCAGCACGCTATGTCGATGGACGAAGAATGGCTTGGAAAAGCCGCTATCATGGGCGCGTTGAAGCTTTATCTCGACTTCATCAACATGTTCATGTTCTTGCTGCAATTCCTCGGCAATCGCGAATAACCGACGCGAAGACAGGGACTGCGTGGGGCTGCCTTAGGGCAGCCCTTTTCATTTTGCATCTGCTTTGCGATCCTACGGGCCAAGGAGAGCCGACATGCCCCACTTCCCGCTCGACCAAGCCCTGTCCGACCACTCTGACGGGATAGATAACCTTTTTGGCCCGTATCGTGCCTTGCTGCTGTCAGATACCGGCGGCTTGACCCAGTTTGGTGCCTTTCTTGAAATCCTGCCCCCCGGCTCTGCCTCGTCGGTCAAACACTGGCACGCGCAAGAAGATGAGATGATCCACATTCTGGAAGGTGAGGTCACGCTGGTTGAAGGCGACGCCACAGCTCTTTTGCGCCCCGGCGATACTGCCACCTTCAAGGCAGGCGTGCCTTTGGGCCACTGCCTTCAGAACCACGGTACAACCGATGCGCGCTATCTGGTAATCGGAACCCGCGGCCCCGCCGATGTGATCACCTACCCAGACCACGACCGTGTGCTGCATTTCAACCGCGCCCCGACCCAGCGCCGCTGGACCGATGTGCAGGGCAAGCCCGCAGACTCGCCCTACAGAAAACCCGAGTGACCGTGAGCGAGCCAGCATTTGCAAAGCAAAAGGCCGCCCGAAGGCGGCCCCTAAACAAACTTAGGAAAAATCTTATTTGATCTTACCTTCCTTATATTCAACATGCTCGCGCTTTACGGGGTCGTATTTGCGCACTGTCATTTTCTCGGTCATGGTCCGGGCATTTTTCTTGGTGACATAGAAATGCCCGGTGCCAGCCGTCGAGTTCAGACGGATCTTGATCGTCGCCGGTTTGGCCATAGTCGTTTCTCCTGAATCGGGGAAACACCGTTGCCCCGCGAAATTCTTTGAAACCGCGTTTTACCCGCGCGACCGCCAGAGTCAACAGCCAAACGCCGCAGGTGAAGATCTAAATGCGCGCCTGCGGCGCAAGCCTTTTATCTCGCCTCTGTGGCGGCGCCACAACCGGCTTTGGTGGGCCTCCGGCGGGGATATTTTGGGAACAAGTGATGGCACTTCCTCTGTTCCGAAATATCCTCGGGGTCTAGGAGCAAAGCCCCCCAGTGACGCAGGCAATCGCGCGAATGGCCTGTAAGCCGGATTCTGTCCAAGGCTTTCGCCTCTGGATGACCATTCCTCTGCCGCATCTGTTACCAGAGCGGTCAAGCTGCCAACCCGGGCCTTGGGCTGAAGTGTCCCTGTGGAGGTCTCTGCTGTCGCTGAGGGCTCGCACCCTTGGCAGTCGCAGACCTTTCCACGCAAGGCCCCTATTCGGCATTGCTCCGGGTGGGGCTTGCCGTGCCGTCCCGGTTGCCCGGTCCGCGGTGGGCTCTTACCCCACCGTTTCACCCTGACCCGCAACCGGTCGCAAGCGACTGGCACGGGCAGACTCTTCTCTGTGGCGCTTTCCCTGGGGTTGCCCCCGCCGGGCGTTACCCGGCACCCTTACTTCATGGAGTCCGGACTTTCCTCGGACGTTGCCGCCCGCGGTCATCCAGCCACCCGCGCCGAGCGAGCTTACGCCTGTGCTGCAAGGGCGTCAACGCCAAAGCGTTGCGCAAGATTGGCGGCCATGGTTGCGTCATCATCGCTTGCGGGACCAACGGCGAAAGGACGAAACCGCCATCTGAACGCTTGCAGCAGAGTTTGCTCTTCAAAGTCGGGGTAACCAAATTGCCGTGCGGCTGCGGCGAAGGCTGATGCGGGCATCGGGTCGCATGGCTCTGGCCAAACCGAAAGCCCCCCAAGCGCCAAGCGGCGCCAGTCAAAATGCGACCCCGGATCGCGCTTGCGGTCAGGGGCCATATCAGAGTGACCAATCACACGCTGGGCTGGAATCTGCCACCGGTGCATCATGTCGGACAAGAGGGTCTCCAACGCGTCCATCTGCGGATTGGTGAACGGTTCGTTCCCGCGATTGTCAAGCTCGATCCCGATGGAATGCGAATTCACATCCGTGACGCCGGCCCATTCCCCTGCCCCGGCATGCCAGGCGCGTGCGGCTTCGTCCACCAAGGCTTCGGTGTGTCCGAGACGGGAAATCAGCCAATGCGCGGACACCTCGGCCTGCGGATCACACAGCCTATGCCGTGCCTCAGCACAGCTTTCCATTGCCGTATAGTGAACGACGATCAGACTGGGGCGCGCACCACCGCGTCGGTCCGAAAAGTTTGGTGACGGCAGGCTCACCGCAGACGGAACGGGCTCGGATCCCAGGCGCATGCGTATCCATCGCCATCGGGATCAAGGCCCAATCTATCCCGGTCCGGACCACCTTTGGCAAGGAACGCCTGCTGTGCCAGATCCGGCGAGGCATAGCCCGCACATTTCGCCGCCGCGCTACCCATGCCGAAGGATGACCGCCGATACAACTGCGTGCCCTTGGGATGGCTTGTGGCCAAGGCATAGTCCACAATATTCGGCCCCAATTCGCCAGGCCGGGTTGGAAGCGCGCCG
>JBKBOF010000034.1:0-22921 GCA_046294955.1 Paracoccaceae bacterium | reverse complement strand
GCGCCCAAGCTGCGGGCTGGCGTGGTCTGGGTGAATGCGACCAATCTCTTCGATGCCGCCGCTGGGTTTGGCGGTGTGCGCGAATCCGGATTTGGCCGGGAAGGCGGATGGGAAGGCCTGCACGCCTATCTGCGGCCCGCCGCCAAAACGACCGTGCTGAAACCGGTACTGGCCTTGCCTGCGCCGCAGGAACCGGTCGTCGAAGGAATGGATCGCACCGCAAAACTGTTCATCGGCGGCAAACAGGCGCGGCCGGATGGCGGCTATTCCAAGCCGGTCTATGGCCCCAAGGGCGCGCTTTTAGGCCATGTCGGCCTTGGCAATCGCAAGGACATCCGCAACGCTGTTGAGGCCGCGCATGCCGCCAAGGGCTGGGCGCGGACCACCGGGCACAACCGGGCACAAATCCTGTTTTATATCGCCGAAAATCTGTCCGCCCGCGCGTCAGAATTCGCGGCACGGCTGACAGCCCAGACCGGCAAGGACGGCAGTGCCGAGGTCGATGCCGCCATATCGCGCCTGTTCGTCTATGCGGCATGGGCCGACAAATACGACGGTGCGGTGAAATCGGTCCCGATCCGGGGCGTGGCGCTTGCCATGAACGAACCCTGCGGCGTGATTGGTGCGCTCTGCCCCGACGAGGTGCCGCTTCTGGGCCTGATCTCGGTCATGGCCCCCGCCATCGCCATGGGCAACACCTGCGTTTTGGTGCCAAGCGAGCCGTTTCCCCTGTCTGCCACCGATGTCTATCAAGTGCTGGAAACCTCGGACCTCCCCGCCGGGGTTGTCAACATCGTCACCGGCAGCCACACCGAACTGGCCAAAACGATCGCCAGCCATATGGATGTGGACGCGGTCTGGAGCTTTTCGTCGTCGCCGGTGTCACACATCATCGAAGCCGAGGCGGCCAGCAACCTCAAGCGCACATGGGTGAACAACGGCCGCGCACGAGACTGGATGGCCCCGGACGCAGAAGGCCGCAGCTTTTTGCGTCAGGCGACCGAGGTAAAAACCGTGTGGGTGCCCTATGGCGAGTAGGCTCAGGCGCGGCCAGCCGTCGATGAAAGCGTCAATGGGTCGATCCCCAGGGTCTTGAGCGCGGCAATCCATTTGCGCCCGTCATCGCCAGAAAACACAAGATCGGGTACCGCGTCGGCCAATAACCAATCATTGCGCCGGATTTCATTTTCAAGCTGCCCCGGCCCCCAACCGGCATAGCCAAGCGCCAGCAAGGCCGCATTCGGACCGTCACCACGGGCCAGTGCTTCCAAAATATCCAACGTGGCGGTCATCCGATAGCCGCCCGGAACCGTCATGGTCGAGGCCCCCAGCGGATAGTCGCCCGAGTGCAGCACAAAGCCGCGCGCGCGTTCCACAGGACCACCGAAATGCACCCTTATATCGCGCCCCTCGGGTGCACGGGGAATATCCAACTGATCCAGCAGCCCTGCAAAACTCAGATCCGGGCTGGGCTTGTTCACGATCAACCCCATCGCGCCATCCTCGGAATGGGCACAGATAAGGACCACGCTACGGTCAAAGCGCGGATCGCCCAAGCCGGGCATAGCAATCAGAAGTTTACCACTCAGGTCCATCCGCAGTCTTTCCGACCCATTGCCCTTTTTAACAACATGGTGCTGATGCGGCTTTGCCTCAAGAGGCAAGTGCTACAGCAGCATCCCGTCTTTGTGATTTTCCAATCGCCGCCCGCTGCTTATCTTGGCACTCATGTTCAAAGTCATCGCTCTTTCCTTGCTTTTGTCCTCCACCGCGCAGGCCCAGTCTGTGATGCAGTCCGATGTTGTCGAAGGCCAGTTCCGACCGGGTTGGCAAACCGGCACCGGCACGCACATCGCAGCCCTTCATCTGCAATTGGCGCCAAAGTGGAAGACCTATTGGCGCGCACCGGGGGACGCTGGCATCCCGCCGCATTTCGATTGGTCGGGGTCAGAAAATGTGGCCTCAGTCCGCTTCTTCTGGCCCGCACCGGATGTGTTCCACACCAACGGGATGCAGACGGTCGGCTATCACGGCGAACTGATGCTGCCGTTCGAAGTCACCGCCAAGGATCCCGGCAAACCGGTGCGCCTGAACGCTTCGGTAGAACTTGGTGTATGCAAGGACATCTGCGTTCCGGCGTCGTTGCAACTGGGGGTCGCCCTGCCCGCGCCGGGTCAACCAGACCGAGCCATCAGCGCCGCGCTGAACGCCCGCCCGGCAACGGGCAGAGAGGCCGGTTTGAAGCACATCGCCTGTACGCTGGAGCCGATAAAGGACGGCATGCGGATAACCGCGCGAATGGACCTGCCATCGCAGGGCAAAGAAGAGGTCGTGGTGTTCGAAGCCGGTGTTCCCGGCGTCTGGGTGTCCGAATCCCGGTCAGGCCGGAATGGGCGCACGCTTGAAGCCGTGGCAGAAATGGTGCCACCCTCGGGTCAGCCCTTTGCGCTGGATCGCGGTGCCGTCGTTGTGTCTGTGATCGGGACCGATGGCCGTGCCGTGGAAATACACGGCTGCCCTGCAGGCTGAAGCCGTAAGTGTCCACGCAAAGCGTGCCGTTTGTCACGGCCGCTGAGGCAAGGCGCGGGTGATCCAGAAAGCCACGAAGGTGACGATGGCCGATGCCATCACAAACAAGCCGTAAGCGAGACCGGGTGTCACGTCAGACAGCACAGGAACGGCCGCAACGATCCATCCCGGCAACGCTCCCGTCAGGACAACCGGCCCGAGTGTCATAGCAAAAACCACCGCAAGCACCGCGCCTGTAACCGCCAAAGCCACCTGTGGCCCACGGCGCGCGCCCCGCGTGAACGCCCGCAGCATCCGCCCCATATCATTCTGAATTGCCATCAGTGCGGGCACCATCACCAGCACCAGAAGCATGCCGAAAGCGAGCCCATAGACCAACGTGATAACCGTGGGCTTAAGGAACTCGGCCTGACTGCTACGCTCGAACAACAGCGGCGCCAGACCGAATACCGTGGTCATGGTGGTCAACAACACCGCGCGAAAGCGGTCAGCGACGCCATCGACAATGGCCGGCAGTAAACCGCGCTTTTCGGCATATTCGTCAATCGTGGACACCAGCACGATAGAATCGTTGATGATAATCCCCGACATGCCGATCAGTCCGACAATCGAAAACATCGACAAAGGCAGTCCCCAATGGTGATGCCCCCAGATCGCCCCGATCAGTCCGAAGGGAATGACCGACATCACCACAATCGGCCGGGTCCAGCTGGCAAAGATCCAGGCAAGGCACAGATAAATCCCCAACAGGCACAGGATCATTGCAGTGCCTGCATCGCCAAGAAACTCGCTTTGCTGCTGCACCAACCCGCCCTGACGGCTTTCGACGGAATACAACTGTTCGATTTCGGGCAGTATGGTCTCGCGGATGGTTGCCTGAATCTCGGCGGCACGGGCGGGATCGTCTTCGGCCAGATCACCAGAAACAGTCACGATCCGCAGCCCGTTTTCGCGCCGGATCGTCGAAAAACCCGCCTGTCGTTCCACGGTTACGATATCGGCCAACGGCACATAGCTGCCCGGTCCCGCCCGCATCAGCGTGCTTTCAAGAAAATCCGCTGTCAGTTCGCGCGCGGGCAGCTCGATCCGGATCGACGCACTGCGCGGCCCGTCGGGATAGGTCGCGGCCTCGATCCCGTTCAGTCGATCACGCAGGCTGCGGCCCAGATCATCGATGGCAAATCCGATCGACTGTCCCAGCGGTGTCAGGTTCAGGACCAGTTCTTCCTTGTCATAGGCAAGGCTGTCTTCCAGCGCTGAAACTTCTGGATAGACCGCAAGCCGCGCCTTCAGGGCTTCGGCAGCGGCCTTCAGATCGCTTGCCGACGCGCCGTAAAGGTCAATCGACAGGGCATCGCCACCGGGGCCAAAGCGGCCACCCCGGAAGGACAATTCTTCCATCAACGGATTGGCACGAACTTCTTCTTGCAAGGCGGCGACAAAGGCAAAACTGGAATAGGGACGCGCGTCGGGGCTGATCAGCTCAAGCGAGATGCTGCCCAACAGGTCCGCGTCTTTGCCTTCGGCGCTGGCCAGACCGCGGCCACCTGATCCACCGACCTCGGCCATAGCAAAGGTGATCGGATTTGTGCCATATTCACTTTCATAGCGCACACCCAAGGCATCGGCCGCCCGTTGCAGTTCACGCATCATCTGAATCGTGTCGTCGCGCTTTGCCCCCGGCAACATCGAGAAGTTGCCCGTAACAGAAGACTGTTCCGGCGCGTTGAAGAACCGGAAGGGCAGATCACCCCGAATGAACAACGACGCAGAGGCGGCCAGAAGGGCAACCGCCGCGGCCAGTACCGGATATCGCGCGACGATCAGCAGACGCATCGCGGGCTTGATGGCATTTTCTTGTAGCCATCCCATGCCCCGGTTGACCTGCCGCGACGGCCAATCATACCACTTTTCTTCACGCGCCTTGGCAATGGCATGGGCCATGTGGTTCGGAAGGATCAGAAAACATTCGATCAGACTGCCGATCAGCACCGCGATCACCGTAAAGGGAATGTCGCGGATCATGTCGCCAAACCTGCCACCGATCGCCACCAGACCGAAAAAGGCAATGACAGTGGTCAGGGTCGAGGCGATCACCGGTTGTGCCATCCGGATCGCGCCCTGTTCCGCCGCCGTCACCGGGTCTTCGCCCATGTTTCGGCCCCGGAAATCGGCGTGTTCCCCCACGACGATGGCATCATCCACCACAATGCCCAGCATGATGATCAGCGCAAACAGAGAGATCATGTTCAGCGTCAGACCGGACGCATACATGGCAGCCACCGCCGCAAGCATGGCCACCGGAATTCCCGCTGCTACCCAAAGCGCGGTGCGGGCATTCAGGAACAGGAACAACAAGACCACAACCAGCCCCAAACCGGTCAATCCGTTGTCGAGCAGAAGATACAGCCGGTCCGTGATCTGTTCGGCCCGCGCGCGCACTAGATCGACGCTCACACCGTGCGGCAACGACAGTTGCATCTCGGCCGCCACGGCCGCCACGCTTGCCTGCATTCGGATCGCATCGCCTTCGGCATTGCGGTCCACCCGTACGGTCATCGCCGGATTGTCACCGACGAAACTGGCCCGGCCCGCATCCATGCTCACAGCCGAGATCGTGGCAATATCCCCGACCGTCAGCTTGGTGCCATCGGGAAGGCTGCGCAACACAACGCCTGCAATCTCGGTCGGGCTGCGACGTTCGGTGCCGGTGCGCACCCGTGCCGACCCATCCCCGACATTCCCGGCAGGGTTGGTCTGGACAGCGGCCGCAACGGCCGTTGCAATCTCACGCAAGGTAATGTCGTGCCGGATCAGGGCAACCGAGGGTACTTCGATCACGGTTTCGGGGTCAGCCATGCCGCGAATGGTCGTACGGGTGACCCCTGCTTGAAACAGACGCGCCACAAACTCGTCGGCAAAACGGCCCAATTGGTCCACCCCAACCGGACCAGTGATCACCACGTCGGTCACCTGATCACGCCATTGACTGCGACGAATCACCGGGTCATCGGCCTCGGACGGCAGGTTGGACACCGATTCCACTGCAGATTGCACGTCTTCGGCGGCTTTGGTCAGATCAGTGCCAGGTTCAAATTCCAATGTGATCCGCGCATTGCCTTCCGATGCCCGCGAAACCGCATCAGACACGCCTTCAACCGCCAAGAGGGCGGGTTCCAGAACCTGAACAATTGCGCGATCCACATCCTCGGCCCCGGCTCCGCTCCAGCCCACCTGCACCGTAACTTCCGACACGATCACGTCTGGAAAATACTGTGCCCTGATCTTTGATGCCGCAAAAAGACCGCCGACGATCATCAGCACCAGCAACAGATTGGCCAAGGTGCGATGCCGGGTGAAATAGGAAATCAACCCGCCAGTCCGGCCCGGAGCGCGCATCGCCGCCATCTGCGTCAGCCCCCCATCCGGTCTTCAAGCCGCGCCACAACCTGCGCCGGCACCTTATCCTGTGCCAGTTGTTCCAGCATCCTTGCCTTGGCGTCTTCGGGCATTCGGGTGTTGGCTTGGACAAAGGCGATCAATTCGGCCCGACGTTCTGCGGTCAGTTCGACGGTTTCGGCCACGGTCGGCGCGGTATTGGTCTGCGCAGACGCCCCCGGCCGGATCGGGTTGATTTTGATGCCCGCGCCCAAAAGCGGAGATCGTTCGATCACAACCTCGCGCGCGGCAATCGCACGGGCGTCTATGATCACATCGTCACCTTGCCGCCGAAGCACCCGAACGGCCTGCGATTCAAGTCGGTTGTCGGCACCGACCAGAAGAATGTTGCCCGCCCCGTCCACCGCTGTTGCAGGCAAAACTGCGACACCGTCAATCGTGGGTTCAGAGATGGACACCGTTACGAAATCGCCCGGTCGAAAGCCACGCGCGGTTTCCAGCACGGCATAGACCAGTCGCCCACTTGCGCCTGCACCCACCGCAGCCCCCACACGTTCGACCCGGCCCTGCGCCGAAATCTCGGCACCCAGCACATCCAGCGACACCTCGACCGGCGCGGTGATCAGTCCGCCGTCGCTGTCCAGCAATCGTGAAAATTGCGCGGTGGACAGGCGGAACAAAACCTCAAGGCTGTCGGGATCAATCACCTCGGCCAGCCGTTCGTTTGCCCCCACAAGACCACCCGCAACGACCGCGACTCCGTTCAACCGGCCGTCAAAGCTGGCGCGAATTTCGGTATCTGCCAGCGCCCGCGCGGCCTCGGCCAAGGCAATCTTCGCACGCGACAGCCCCGAGGCCGCCTTGTCCAGACGCGCCTCTGCTTGTGCGAGGGCCGACCGTCGGGACAGCACGGCCTGTTCGGCAGAAGACAGCGCCAAAGCCGCCGTTTCCACTGTGGCGGGCGATCCCACGCCACGGCGTTGCAGATCCTCTTGCCGGGTCAAAGCCTGACGACGCAGATCCACTTGCGCTGATGCAGCCGTAAGATCATCGCGGGCCAGCAACAGCCCACGGTCGGCATCGCGGCCCTCGGCCTCGGCATCGGTCAGCCCTGCTTGCGCAAGGTCATGGGCCGATTGCGCATCGGCAGGGTCCAACCGCACCAGAAGCTGGCCTTGGCGGACCGCTGCGCCATCTTCGACGCCCTCCGCGATCTCCAGCACCCGGCCACCACGCGGCGCGCGCAATTCAAGCGTCCGGCGCGACCGGATCTCGCCAAAGGCGATCGTTTGCGGCGTCACGGTTCCGGGCGTCACGGTCTGCACGTTGGCGGCAAAGACCCGTTCGCGGGCGGGCTGGGCCGGGCGATCCCCCGCCATACGATCGCTAACCGCCCCTACAATCAGACTTGCGGCCAGCACCAAAAACCCAAGCGTCAGCGCCGCCAGAAGCAGACCGGTCAGGGAACGCGCCAGAAATCGCATGCATACTCCAGTATCATACTGTCATATGGGTTCTAGCGCAGGCCGCCCACGCTTCAAACCACAAGGTTGTTACGTCGCAGTATCCGGATTCCGTCGTTATTTCCGACGTCTATGCTCTTCAAGCCGCGGAAATATCTCGACGAAATTACAAGGACGGTGGCGATAGTCCAACTGCCAGCGCAAAATCTCGTCCCAGGCATCACGGCACGCCCCCGGACTGCCGGGCAAGGCAAACAGGTAAGTGCCACCTGCAACGCCGCCACAGGCCCGGCTTTGCACAGCCGAAGTGCCGATCTTTTGCATCGAAACGATGGTGAACACCGTGCCGAAGGCTTCGATTTCCTTTTCATAAACATCACGGTGAGCCTCGACCGTTACATCGCGCCCCGTCAACCCTGTGCCCCCGGTGGACAGGATCACATCCACCTCAGGGTCGGCCACCCACGCCCGCAACTGGTCGGCGATCCGGTCACGGTCATCGGTGACGATGGCGCGCGCCGCAACCCGGTGTCCGGCCCCGGTCAACCGCTCAACCAGCGTATCGCCGGATTTGTCATCCGCCAGACCCCGTGTATCGCTGACCGTCAGCACCGCGATGCGGACGGGAATGAAATCTTTCGTGTCGTCGATCCGGCTCATTGCTGCAACCGCGCCTCCAGCGCCAACAGGTCGTCCCATGCCTCGCGCTTGGCGGTGGGGTTGCGCAACAGATAAGCCGGGTGGGTCATCGGCAACAAGGGGCGGCCAAGCACCTGCGACCATTGCCCGCGTGCCTTCAGGATGCCGCGTGTGCCGGTGAGCGCGAACAACGGCGTGTTTCCCATGACCACAATCACTTGGGGAGCCGCGAGTTCGATATGGCGTTCAACGAAGGGGCGCATCATGGCAATTTCGTCCGGCTCGGGGTCACGATTCCCCGGCGGGCGCCACGGCAGGACGTTGGTGATGTAAACGGCTTTGTCCGGCGAAAGTGCCGTCCGCGACAAGCCGATCGCGGCGAACATCGCATCCAGCAGTTGCCCCGCACGGCCCACGAACGGGCGACCTTCGCGGTCCTCATCCGCCCCCGGCGCTTCGCCAAGGATCAATACACGGGCACCCGGCACGCCGTCACCAAACACCAGATTTCGCGCGCCGCGCTTGACCTCACAATGGTCAAACTCCGCCATGGACGCCCGCAATTCCTCAAGAGTCGTGGCCCGCGACGCCATGGCTTTTGCATCCGCCACCGCATCGGTCTTGGGTTGCTCGGCCGCTGGGGGCGCGACGGGCGCGCACTTCGCCGAGGGCGCCGCGGTCGCCGTCCGGACTCCAAGCGGGGCTGGCTTCACGCTTTCGGGCAGGTCATAGCGGTTGATGGGCGCATCCAGAACCCATTCATCGACACCAAGATCCACCTGCCACATCAGCGCCGCCTGTGACGCAGACCAGTCGCCCATGATGTCATGCCCGATTCCCATGATGCGCAGGCTAGGCCCGCGCGCCCCGCCCCGCAAGGCGCGGTTCGTCGTTGCCCATTGCGCCCCCCTTTGGCATAAGCACGGCCATGTGCCCGCAGAGGAGACTGTGATGATATTCCGCGCACGCCATCTGCTGGGGATCGAACAGCTTTCACCACGAGAGATTGTCATCGTCCTTGATCTGGCGGATCGCTATGTCGATCTGAATCGCCGCACAGTGAAACAGTCCGACGCGCTTGCCGGTCTGACGCAGATCAACATGTTCTTCGAGAACTCTACCCGAACGCAGGCCAGTTTCGAGCTGGCAGGCAAACGGCTGGGTGCGGATGTGATGAACATGTCAGTCGCGCAATCCAGCGTCAAAAAGGGCGAAACCCTGATCGACACCGCCATGACACTGAACGCCATGCACCCTGACCTTCTGGTGGTGCGACACGGATCATCGGGTGCGGTGAACCTGCTGGCGTCAAAAGTGAATTGTGCCGTGCTGAACGCCGGCGACGGGCGGCACGAACACCCTACGCAGGCGTTGCTGGATGCGCTGACCATCCGCCGTGCCAAGGGCCGGATCCAGCGCCTGACCGTGGCAATCTGCGGCGATATCGCGCACAGCCGCGTGGCGCGGTCGAACCTGATCCTTCTGGGCAAAATGGAAAACCGCATCCGCCTGATCGCCCCACCGACGTTGATGCCCGCCGGTGTGCAGGATTTCGGATGCGAGTTGTTCGATGACATGCGCGCGGGTCTTGAAGGCGCCGACGTGGTGATGATGTTGCGCCTGCAAAAGGAACGCATGGATGGCGGCTTTATCCCGTCTGAACGGGAATACTACCATCGCTATGGGCTGGACGCCGAAAAACTGTCCCACGCCAAACCCGACGCGATCGTGATGCACCCCGGCCCGATGAACCGTGGGGTCGAGATCGACGGCGAATTGGCCGACGACATCAATCGCAGCGTGATTCAGGAACAGGTTGAAATGGGGGTTGCGGTCCGCATGGCCTGCATGGACCTGCTGGCCCGCAATCTGCGGGCAGACCGGGGCATGAAGGCGACAGGGGTCATGGTATGAGCGATCCGCTTGACATCCCGATTGGCCCCGAACGCACTGTCTGGGTCTTTGCGATTGATTTGCCACTGCCCGAGGCCGAGGCCTTTGCGCAAGGCGACATTGCCGCGACCTTGGGCGTGGATCATCTGGACCCCGCGCAGACCCAATTCGTGGATCCCGAAGCGTTCAAGGGCTTTGGGTTTGCCCGCTATCTGGAAGAAGGTCAGGGGCTGATGCCGGACAGTCTGGCGCCAGACAGCCAGATGCTGGATGCGCTGCGCGATCCGCTGCTTTTGGTGTTTCGCCCCGGTCTTGGCCAAGGCCGCCTTTCGCCCCGCCCGCCCTTGCGCCTGATCGGGCGCTATGACGAGGTGCCGTCGCCAATGCGGGTCGGGATGCCCGCCTATGATCCCATCAAGGACAGCATCCCGGTCAAGGCGAAAAAGCGGCCCTCGGACGCGGCGATGTCGGGTCGGGTGGCGATGGTGGTTCTGATCTTTCTGGCAATCTTTGTCGCGCTGTTCATCTGGAGTGCTGGATGACCGGTCCCGTTCTGTCCGAAGGGGAAACCCTTCTTGCCACATTCACGCCCGACCGGACGTCCTATTGGCGCGCGCATATCATCATGGCCATCGCGCTTGGTGCGGCGGTGGGGCTGTTCTTGGTGTGGCAAGGCAACCCCTACCCGGTGATGGGCCCTGTTGGTGCCGCACTCGCCATCGCGGTGCGCGCGGCCTATGTCGCGTCCGAAGCGTTCGGTGATCTGTGGTATCTGACAAACAGCCGCCTGATCGGCCCGCGCGGCCTGACCGTCCCACGCGCCCAGATCGCCACGGCACGCCCCTTCCTTGGATCGGTCCAGATCACGACCACAACCGGCGACAAGCACCTGATCAAATATCTTGCCGACCCCGCCGCTGATGCCGCGCGCCTCGCGGGCGCACTGCGATGACCCTGACGCTGCACAAAGGCCAAGCGATGACCCTGTATTTGGAAAACGCCCGCATCATCGACCCCGAGGCCGATACTGTCACCCTTGGCAATGTCATTCTGGATGGCGGTCAGATCGCCGCCATCGGTGCGGCGTCCGCACCCAAGCGTGCACGGATCATCGACTGCAACGGCGCTTGTCTTGCCCCCGGCATCGTGGACTGGGGCGTCAAGATCGGCGAACCCGGCGAGCGGCACAAGGAATCCTTCCGTTCGATCGGTCTTGCAGCCGCCGCAGGGGGGGTCACCACGCTGATTGCCCGCCCTGACACGACGCCTGCCATTGATACGCCAGAAGTGCTGGAATTCGTCACCCGCCGTGCGCGTGATGCCTCGCCGGTGCGGATCTCCCACATGGCGGCCCTGACCAAGGGGCGCAACGGTCGCGAGATGACGGAAATCGGCTTTTTGCTGGACGCAGGCGCGATCGCCTTTACCGACGCGACCCATGTGACAACGGATACCAAGGTTCTGAGCCGGGCTTTCAGCTATGCCCGAAGCCTTGGCGCACTGGTGATCGGCCATCCGCAGGAACCCGGCCTGTCCGTCGGTGCGGCGGCGACCAGCGGCAAATTTGCGTCCTTACGCGGCATACCGGCGGTACATCCGATGGCCGAACGCATCGGGCTGGACCGCGACATTGGCCTGATCGAGATGACAGGTGTGCGCTATCATGCCGACCAGATCACCACCGCGCGATCCCTGCCCGCACTGGAGCGTGCCAAGAGAAACGGCTTTGATGTGACCGCTGGCGTGTCGATCCACCACCTTACGCTGAACGAGTTCGATCTTGGCGACTACCGCACGTTTTTCAAACTGACGCCGCCCTTGCGGTCCGAAGACGACCGACTTGCCATGATCGACGCCGTCGCGTCGGGACTGATTGACGTGATCGGCAGCTTTCACACACCGGCGGATGAGGAATCCAAACGCCTGCCGTTCGAAGATGCAGCCTCGGGCGCAGTCGGGGTGGAAACACTGCTTCCGGCCGCCATGCGGCTTTTGCACGCGGGCCAGTTGACCTTGCCGCAACTGTTTCGCGCCATGGCCCTGAACCCGGCGCGCCGTCTGGGTCTGCCCCAAGGCCGCATGGCCGAAGGTGCGCCGGGCGATCTTGTGCTGTTCGACCCCGACACGCCCTTTGTGCTGGACCGTTTCGCCCTGAAATCAAAGTCCAAAAACACCCCGTTTGACGGGGCCCGGATGGAGGGTAAGGTTCTGGCGACCTTCGTTGCAGGGCATCAGGTTTACGGAGCCAATTTGTAAATGCCCGAACTCACCTCTGCGCCCCTGCTTTTGCTGCTGACTGCGGCGTTGTCCTATCTGCTGGGATCGATCCCGTTCGGCATGGTCATCACCCGCGCCTTTGGTCTGGGCGATCTGCGCAAGATCGGGTCCGGCAATATCGGGGCCACGAATGTATTGCGCACCGGAAACAAGGGGGCGGCTTTGGCAACCCTGCTGCTTGACGCTGGCAAGGGTGGTGTGGTGGTGTTGATCGCCCGCGCTCTGGTTGGGCCGGATGCGGCGCAGATGGCGGCGCTGTTTTCCTTTTTGGGCCATCTGTTCCCGGTCTGGCTGGGCTTCAAGGGTGGCAAGGGCGTTGCGACCTTTCTTGGCACGCTGCTGGCGCTGGCCTGGCCGGTCGGGCTTGCGGCCTGCGCCACCTGGGCGGTGACGGCTGCCATCAGCCGGATATCGTCACTCTCGGCCCTTGTTGCTGCGGCGCTTTCGCCGGTCTGGCTGGCGGTGCTGGGATACCCGCAGATGACGGTGCTGGCCATCGCTTTGGCCGCATTGATCTTCGTGCGTCACGCCGCGAACATCAGCCGACTTCGCGCCGGAACCGAACCACGGATCGGCAAAAAGTGATCCCCGGACCGGAGCAAAAGCCGACCTACAGGCTGGCGGCCTGGTAAATCGGGTCCAGCGATCCGCCCCAGTCAGTTTCATACAGCTTCAACCAACGGTCTGCCTGCACTTCGCCACTGGCGGTAGAGGCAACAACGGGGGCAAGGTAGCGCTCTTCGCCCAATCCTCGGGCAGACAACCCCGCCTGTGACAACGCGACGGCGGCTCGGGCCAGATCGTGCAGCCTGACACCGTTCGCCTCGCCTTTCAGGGCCGACACCGACGCGGCAACCCGCAAGCCTTCACGGGTATCGGCATCAAAGCCCTTGACCAGATCCCAGGCGGCATCCAGCGCGCTCTGATCATACATCAGCCCCACCCAGAACGCCGGCAGCGCGTTGATATGGGCCTCGTCACCACAATCGGCGCCACGCATTTCGATGTATTTCTTGACCCGTGCTTCGGGAAACACCGTGGTCATATGGTCAGCCCAATCCGACAATGTCGGCTTTTCGCCTGGAAGGGCCGGAAGCGTGCCGTTCAGAAAGTCGCGGAACGACTGACCAAGCGCGTTGATGTAATGCCCATCGCGATAAACAAAATACATCGGCACATCCAGCACCCAATCGACATAGGCCTGAAAGCCGAACCCGTCTTCGAAGGCAAACGGCAGCATGCCGGTGCGGCTGTCGTCAAGCCCGCGCCAGATCCGGCTGCGCCACGACCGGTGGCCATTCGGCTTGCCATCAAAGAAGGGGCTGGAGGCGAACAGCGCCGTGGCCACGGGCTGCAAGGCAAGTGCCACCCGCAGCTTTTTCACCATGTCCGACTCGGACGCGTAATCTAGGTTCACCTGCACCGTCGAGGTCCGGTACATCATCTGGGTGCCATGTGTGCCCACGCGCCCCATGTAATCGGTCATCAGCCGGTAGCGCCCCTTTGGCATCACCGGCATCTGGTCGTGACGCCATTCGGGCGCAGCACCTATCCCCATGAACCGCACGCCCATCGGGTCGGCGATGGCGGCCACATCTTCCAGATGGGTGCGCAATTCGGCGGCGGTTTCGTGCAGATCGGCGACGGCAGCGCCCGACAGTTCGAACTGCCCCCCTGGTTCCAGACTGATGTTTGCCCCGTCGCGTGTCAGGCCGATGACATTGTCGCCCTCGCGCAGCGGGGTCCAGCCGAACCGGGCCTCAAGACCGTCGAAAATGGCTGAAATCGACCGGTCGCCGGCATAGGGCAGTGGGGCGTGGCTGTCGTCAAGCCAGCCGAATTTTTCATGTTCTGTGCCGATGCGCCAGTCGGTCTTGGGTTTACACCCGTCTTCCATCAACCCCGCAAGTTGGTCAAAACTTTCGATCAAGCCGCCGCCGGATTGTGGGATGGACATGGAAATGTGGCTCCGGCTGTAGTCAGGGTTTCGGGGCACAACAGGTGTCGTGCCGGACGCCCCAAGTCAAGACGGCGCGATGCCTTGGGGCCGACATATCACAAAAGATGATCGTTCAGTCGCGCGGGGCCACGCCGCCGTGTCCGCTTCTGCGCCAGACCACGCGATTTTCACCGCCTTCCATCACGGCGCGACTGTCAGACCCGCGCGGCGGTGAAAGTGCTGTCACCAGATCAGCGCTGGACATACCCGGCAAGGCTGAAAACGCATCAAACAGCGCCTCGGCCCCCGCTGCCTCGACCGGAATCAGCAGGGCCTGACCGTCGGTCTGCTTCAACCGCCACAGCCGTCGCCCCCGGATCGAAATCAGCCGCAATTCCAACAAGTCACGCAGGCTGACAAAGCCCCCGACCTGGGGCCCCATATAGGACACCTGGCCTTCGTCAACCTGCACCACGCCCGGAGCGTCGCCATGGCTCGCAAAACGCAGACGTCGCCAGGCCAGCACCGCCAGCGCCACCCCAGCCAGCCCGACTACAGCCCCCAAGGGCCACAACAAATAGCCCCCCAACCGCATCAGCCAAAGCCCGATCGCGATGACAACCACACCAAGCACCACTTCGCGCCAACGCCAGAGGGCCGCTTGCGCTTCGGGTCGGATCATCGCCAATCACCCGCCGCTGCCTGCCACAGAACGATGGCTGCCACGGCAGCGGTTTCTGCACGCAGGATGCGCGGGCCAAGGCTGATGGGCCGCACAAAGGGCAAGCTGCGAAGGCGCGCCTTTTCGTCGTCTGAAAAGCCGCCTTCAGGCCCGACAAGAACCGCCGAAGGTGTGCCAGGGGCAAGTGCGTCTGCAAGCGGCGTTGCCCGGCCTGCCAGCGCCTCATCTGCCCAGATCAACACCCTGTCGTCGGGCCACGCGGCCAAAAGCCGGTCCAACGGTTGCACGTCGGCCACATCGGGCACACATGTCGCCCCGCATTGCTCGGTGGCCTCGATGGCATGGGCCACCTGCTTGTCCTGCCGCCACCGGTCGGAATTGGTAAAGCGTGTGCTGACCGGAACCAACCGCGCAACGCCCAGTTCCACGGCCTTTTCGACAATGAAATGGGTGCGCTCTTTCCTGACCGGAGAAAACAGCAGCCAGAGATCTGGCGGGGTCGTCTGGGGCCGGGTCTGGACTTCGCACCCCAAGGCGCCGCGTCGTTTTCCCGCATCCTGCACCCGCGCCAGCCATTCACCATCGCGTCCGTTGAACAGCAACACCCCCGCCCCGACGGGAAGGCGCATCACCGCAAACAGGTAATTTGCCTGCTCGGGGCCAACTGCCACAGCTTGCCCCGCGCCCAACGGCTGATCTACATACAGTCTGACCTTCGCATCCATAGGCCCGAAACTATGACCCAAACCCCGGAAACGCCAGAGGCAGTGCAGGGCCGGTCTGCTGACACGGGAAGTGTTGCGGATGCGCCAAAGGGCAATTGGGTGGATACACTCGCGCCGCCAGCCAGCCGCCCCTATCTGCGGCTCAGCCGTGCCGACCGCCCCATCGGCACCTGGCTTTTGTTGATCCCATGCCTGTGGGCCATAGCGCTTGCCGCTGCGGTGGACGGCTTTCAACTTTGGGACATCTGGCTGGCCATGAGTTGCGCGGCGGGCGCATTCCTGATGCGAGGGGCGGGCTGCACATGGAACGATATCACCGACCGTAATATTGATGCGCAGGTTTCACGCACCCGGTCACGCCCGATTCCATCTGGTCAGGTCAGCGTCCGGCAAGCCTTGGTCTGGATGGTTATGCAGGCTGTGCTGGCGGCACTGATTCTGTTCACCTTCAACGCGTTGGCCATCGGATTGGGGGTGGCATCGCTTTCACTTGTCGCGATCTATCCCTTTGCAAAGCGCTTTACCTGGTGGCCCCAGGTGTTTCTGGGTCTGGCCTTCAACTGGGGGGCCCTGCTGGCTTGGGCGGCCCATGCGGGCACCGTGCCGCCCGCAGCGGTGGCGCTTTACGCCTCGGGGATTGCGTGGACCCTGTTCTACGACACGATCTATGCCCATCAGGACCGCGAGGATGACGCTCTGATCGGGGTGAAATCGACGGCTCGTCTGTTTGGCACCCACACGGGATGGTGGCTCAAGATGTTTCTGGTCGCCACGGTGGTGTTGATGTCGCTCGGGGTCATGCTGGCCTTGCTGCCCGCGCGCAATCCGTTGCAACTTGCGGTCGCCCTTGGCGGGGTCTGGGCGTTCGGCTGGCACATGGCACGTCAGATGGCGCGGCTCAACGTGGACGATCCAGCCTCTTGCCTTGCCGAATTCCGTGCCAACCGTAACGCCGGACTGATCGCTGCGCTGTTTATTGCCGTTGCCGCACTGCTTTGATTGATCCTTCCGCGTCAGGCTTTTAAGAACAAGATGCAACGTGCTGCTGCCCCGCCGCACCGGTGTCGCCCGTCCCGCGCTGCCTGCGGTCTCCACACAGGAACATGCCTTGCCCAAACGTCTGCTCAAGTTCGTTCCCAAAAGCCGACCTGATCGGCTGTCACATGCCGCAATCGGCGCCGCGGCTTTTGCGGTGGCTGCGATCATTGCCACCTTCGCTGCCTGGGCCTCGGCCATCGTGATCGAAGCGCGCTCGGCCCAGGCGGTGACATCGAAGCTGCTGGATGCGGGGATCACCTGGGCTACGGTGGAAACCGACGGGTTGCAGCTGCACATTCTGGGCACTGCGCCGAATGAGGCGGCCCGGTTTCGTGCGGTCAACCTTGCCGGAACGGTGATCGATTCGTCGCGTGTGCGCGACATGCTCGACGTGACCCCGGCGAAAGCCATCGAAGCCCCGAAGTTCTCGGTCGAGATGTTACGCAATGACGATGGGATCCAGTTGATAGGACTACTGCCCTCGGGCGACGCGTCAGATGCGCTTTTGGCCGAAGCGCAATCCCTACGGTCGGATGGCGCAATTTCCGACATGCTGGAAACGGCAGCCTATCCGGCACCAGAGGGCTGGGATGACGCGTTCTCCTATGGATTGGACGCACTTAAGCGGCTGCCTCGGTCCAAAGTGTCGATCTCGGCAGGTCGGGTGGAAATCACAGCTATTGCCTCCAGTGCCGAAGAACAGCGCCGGTTGACGAGCGAGCTGAACAGCGCAAAGCCCGAAGGCTTGATGGTGGTGATTGACATTTCCGCTCCGCGCCCGGTGCTGACGCCATTTACCCTGCGCTTTGTGCTGGATGCAGAAGGCGCCCGGTTTGACGCCTGTTCTGCCGATACCGACCGTGCGCGCAGCCGGATTATGGCATCGGGGGTTACAGCCGGGGTTCAAGGGCGCCCCGATTGCATCATTGGCCTTGGCGTTCCCTCACCCAGTTGGGCCGATGCGGCCATCGCGGCCATCGGCGCGGTAAAGGCCTTGGGGGCAGCGACCGTCACCTTTTCTGATGCGGACGTGTCGCTTGTGGCGGCCGACAGCGTGTCGCAAGCCGACTTCGACCGCATTGTGGGGGAACTCGACACCGCATTGCCCGAAGTGTTCTCTCTCAGCGCCTCGTTGGAGCGCAAGTCAGCCACCGCACAGGGCCCGGCCGAATTCACCGCCAGCCTCAACCCTGCTGGCCGGGTTGAACTGCGCGGGCGTGTGACCGATGAACTGATGCGCGATGCCGTGGCCAGCTACGCTCAAGCGCGTTTCGGCGTTGGCAATGTCTATACCGCGACACGGCTTGACGACGAATTGCCCGATGGGTGGCCCGTGCGCGTCCTTGCCGGGCTGGAGGCCTTGGGCGAGTTGGCCGAAGGCAAGCTGCTGGTTCGGGCCGACACGGTCGAAGTCGAAGGCGTAACCGGATCGCAGGCCGCACGCAGCCGGGTTTCCCAAATTCTGTCGGACAAGCTGGGTCAGGGCAAGACGTTCAAGGTTGCGGTACGCTATGACGAACGGCTTGACCCCTTGGCCGCCCTGCCGACCCCACAGCAGTGCGCGGTATCGGTGGCGTCCATTCTGGCGGCGCGCAAGATCACTTTCCCGCCCGGCTCGGCGGAAATTGATGGCCAGACCGTGGGGATCATGGATGCTCTGGCCGAAGTGCTTGCCGATTGTCCCAATGTGCGCATGGATATAGGCGGGCACACGGACAGCCAGGGGTCCGAGCAGGGCAACCGCGCGCTGAGCCAAGCCCGTGCCGACGCGGTACTTCTGGCGCTTCAGGGTCGGGGCATATCCGTGGATGCCTTGACCGCCACCGGATATGGCGAAGCAAACCCGATTGCCGACAATGCCACCGAAGCCGGGCGCGAAGCCAACCGCCGTATCGAATTCGTGCTGGTGGATCAACCGCAGACCGCACCCACACCGCTAGACACGCCGGACGGCGTCGCCGCGCCGGATACAGGGGGCCAGACTGCGCCCCCCGATATGACCAACACCACGGCGGCCGACGATGACAGCCCCTCGGTCGCCCCGACAGAAAAGACCCGCCGCCCCCTTGCGCGCCCCGCGCGTGACGGCTAGGCCAAGGTATCTGTCAAGCCGGTAGTCCAATGAACCGCACCGAATTCATCATCGTCACCGCGATCATTTTGATGGCAGCCTTCGCTATGGGCTGGTTTGCGCATTGGCTCATGCACCGCTTCGCCCGCGTCGCGGGAGGCGACATGGGGGAAATGGACCGTCTTGCCACCATGCTGCACGAAGCCGAGGAAACCCGCGATCAGGCGATCATCTATCTGGAACAGCGCGAAGCAGAGTTGATCAATCAGATCACCCAAACCGAAGCAGAACTGCGCGCCGCGATGGGGGGCCTGCGCGACGCCCGCCACGAGGCCGAGGAAATGCGCGCTTATATCGAACGCATGAACGCCAATTCCTGATCGGACCTGACAATCCGAACCAACAGCTTGACAGGCGAGCCAAGGTTCTGTTTTCCGAAGATATTACAGGTCACCCGTCGTCCATGCAAGGCGTCAGATCCGCTTTACAATCCCGCAAGACAGGCATCCATCAAGCCGCTGTCAGGACGGGTCAGGTCGTCCAGAATATTGAAATGATGCAGGCCCTGCGCAACAGTCCACCGACAGTCCCATGCCTCAGACAATGTGCGTGCCTGCCATAGAAACGCCGGGCGTTCTTGCCCGCCGACCCAGACATGCGCCTGTACTCCGGCCCGCAACTGCAGCAAGGCCGGGCTTTCCGCCGCTGCTTCTGCTGCATCAAGCCGCAGGGTCGCAGTCATCTCGGTCGCCAGCAGCGGCCGCAGGTCGGCCAGCGGCGATATCGGGACCACCCGCGTTACCTGCGGCTCGTCCGTGCAGCCCATCCGTGCCGCCAGATGCCCGCCTGCGGAATGACCTGTCACCACCAATGGTCCGGCAACCAGCGCCGCCGCTGCCGCAACGGCAGCGCGGATTTCGGCAGTCATTGCGGCGATCCGTGCCTCGGGTGCGATGGAGTAAGACGGCAGCGCGCAGGCCCACCCCCGCGCCGTGGCCCCCGCCGCCAGATGCGACCAGTCCTCGCGGCCAAAGGCCATCCAGTAGCCACCATGCACGAACACCATCAGCCCACACGCTGTGGTCTTTGGCAGGAACAGATCAAACCGCTGCCGGGCCCCGCGGCCATAGGCCAAATCAAGCCGTGCCCGCCCCGCAGCCTGCGCCACCATCCGAAACGCCAACGCGTCCGCCCGCCAGCGCGGCACATATTGATCGGCATCGGGTATAAAGGCCCCATTGGCATAGGCCCGGTCTGCCTCGCTTGCAAATTCCATCCACTTGGCCTCGATTTGATCAAAAATCTGGATCTATCCGGTTCCGCCTTGCCAACAGAACTGGACAGCCCGCCCGCCCCATGCTTTGCATGGTGCAAACCGAAATGGGAGACCCCAATGCTCGATTCCGTGACCGATCTTGCGTCGCTGTTGAAAGACCCGACCCTGCTTGTGACCAAAGCCTTTGTCGCAGGCGACTGGATCGACGCCGATGATGGCACCACCTTTGGCGTGGTGAATCCCGCGCGGGGCGATGTGATTGCTCGCGTGCCCGATCTTGGCCGTGCCGAGACCGCCCGCGCCATCGCCGCTGCAAATGCCGCAATGAAAGACTGGGCCGCACGCACGGGCAAGGAACGCGCCCAAGTGCTGCGCAAATGGTTCGACCTGATGATGGAAAATCAGGATGATCTGGGCAAGATCCTGACCGCCGAGATGGGCAAACCGCTTGCCGAAGCCAAGGGCGAGGTCGCCTACGGCGCATCCTTCATCGAATGGTTCGGCGAAGAGGCCAAACGCGTTTACGGTGAAACCGTCCCCGGCCACCAGCGCGACAAACGCATCACGGTGCTGAAACAACCCATCGGCGTGGTTGGCTCGATCACCCCATGGAATTTTCCCAACGCCATGATTGCCCGCAAAGCCGGTCCGGCACTTGCCGCAGGCTGCGGCTTCGTCGCCCGCCCCGCAGCTGAAACCCCGCTTTCGGCGCTGGCCATGGCGGTCCTTGGTGAACGCGCCGGCCTGCCTCGCGGCATCCTGTCGGTGATCACCTCGAAAAAATCCTCCGACATCGGCAAAGAGTTCTGCGAAAACCAACTGGTGCGCAAACTTACCTTCACCGGCAGCACCGAAGTTGGCCGCATCCTACTGCGCCAGGCCGCCGATCAGGTGATGAAATGCAGCATGGAATTGGGCGGAAACGCCCCCTTCATCGTGTTCGATGACGCCGATCTGGACGCGGCCGTAGCGGGCGCAATGATGAGCAAATTCCGCAACAACGGCCAGACCTGCGTCTGCGCCAACCGCATCTATGTCCAAGCCGGTGTGTATGACGCTTTTGCCGAAAAACTGCAAGCCGCCGTCGCCAAAACCCGCGTGGGTGATGGTCTGTCGGATGACGTACAGTTCGGCCCGCTGATCAACGCAGCTGCCCTCGAAAAGGTCGAAGAGCATATCGCCGACGCCACCGCCAAGGGTGCCAAAATCGAAACCGGCGGCAATCGCCACGCGCTCGGCGGCAACTTCTTCGAACCCACCATCCTGACCGGCGTCACCAACGACATGCTGGTGACCAACGAGGAAACCTTCGGTCCGCTGGCCCCCCTGTTCAAATTCGACTCCGAAGAAGAAGTCGTGGCCGCCGCCAACAACACCATCTTCGGCCTCGCTTCCTACTTCTACAGCCGCGAGATCGGCCGGATCACCCGGGTACAAGAGGCGTTGGAATACGGCATTGTCGGCGTCAACACAGGCATCATCTCGACCGAGGTCGCCCCGTTCGGCGGGGTAAAGCAATCAGGCCTCGGCCGCGAAGGCAGCCATCACGGCATGGACGACTATCTCGAAATCAAATACGTCTGCCTGTCGATCTGACGCTGGCGGGCCTTTATCTTGGCCCAAATATCCGCAGGGGGTTCAAGGGGGCGGGCACGCCCCCTTTTCTTCAGCTGCCAACAGAACGCGCGGCTGCCGAATTGCCAAATCCGCCCCGACTTGCCACCGCCGCCCGTGACATGGGCGGTTGACCCACAGTGGTTGGCGCCTTTGCAAAGGCGCCCGTTGCCATCTTGCCAGTCGAGTTCAGGCGCGACAACTGCGTTCCTCCCGATGGTGTCGCATAGCCTCCGCCGGCTTTGGGAACCACCGGCTGCGCCATGGCGCGGCCACCGCCCAGCGCCTGCCCAATCAGATAGCCGGCCAGCAGCGGCATAAAGATACCACCGCCGCCGCCACCCGCGACTGAATCGCCGCCACAGGCACCCGGTCCGTGTTCTTGCTCGCACAACTCCCGGCTTTCATAGCGCGGGGCCGTTTCGTCATGCAAAGCCTTGGCCTCGGCAAAGGTGGCCGTACAATCTTCGCGGCTGAACCAGCCACTCTGTGCCGCTGCCGCCATGCAGCTTTCCACATCCGGAAACGCCGCCGCATCGGTTTGTTCTTCGGCCTGGCAGGCCGCCAGACCAAAGGCCGCTGCCCCCAAAATACCCAGCGACACCGCGCGCGATCGTTTCATGGCGTTACCCTTCAATGAAATGCGGCTTGAACCGCGACAGGTCTTGCGTGATCAGCGCACGATCTTCGCGCACGCCCATGCCCACACAGGTCTCTCCAACAACCCAGGCCCCGATCACCGGGCGCATCCCGCCCATCACCGGCAAGGGCTGATAGGCCTGCACGACCATCGGATGCTGGTCATAGTCGCGGTTTGTCGCACGCTCCAGCACCCTCCCTTGCGCGGTGATCGTCACCGACGCCCCTTCGCGTGAAAAGATAGGCTTGGTCACATGGCCGGCCAGCATCAGATGCGCGGCATCGGCCAAACTCTTGGTGTCATCGGCAAAGAACGAAGGGAGCAGGTTGGGGTGGCCGGGATACATCTGCCACAACACTGGCAAGATCGCCTTGTTGGACAAAACCGCCTTCCACGGCGGCTCGATAAACCGGCACTGAGCCGTTTCCAGATGAGCCGAAAACTCATCGTGGAACAGGTCTTCCCACGGATAGAGCTTGAACAGTGCGCCGATCACCCGGTCTTCGGCATCGGTGAACTGGCCCTGATCGCTGATACCGATCCTTTCCAGATCGGTGTAATGCGCACCCATCCCGGCCTCACGCGCGGCCCAGGCCATGGTTTCCACCGTGGCGTAATCCTCGGGCGCGTTCGCCATGGCGGCGAAATGCAGGTCGGTATCGGGCGGAAAGATTTCGGCAAAACGTTCCACCAGCGCTTCATGCAGGCGGTTGAACTGGTCCGACCCTTCGGACAA
>JBKBOF010000033.1:0-23015 GCA_046294955.1 Paracoccaceae bacterium | reverse complement strand
AGAGGGGCGAAGCACCGGCACATCTGGCCGGTCAGCTGGATGTGCGAAGTGCTGGAGGTTTCGCGCTCTGGCTTCCATGCGTGGCCGACGCGTCCTCTCAGCGACCGGGCGATCTTTGAGGGATCGCAATACCCCAGCGAGCAGTTCCAGCGCCTGCTGGCCGACAACGGCATCACCTGTTCGATGAGCCGGGCCGGGAACGTCTGGGATCGAGCCATGGGAACGCCACTGGTCCGAGAGACCATGGCGAGGTCGGCCATGGGGAGCTTCTTTTCTTCGCTGAAAATCGAACGGACCGACCGCAAGGTCTATCGCACCCGCGACGAAGCCCGCGCGGACGTGTTCGACTATATTGAGCGCTTCTGCAACCCGCGCAGACGGCATTCAAAACCGGGCTCTCTAAGCCCCATGGAGTTCGAGGCCCACGCTATGCTAGCTTAAGAGGCTGTCCACAAAACCGGCACCGGCTCAAGGCAACGGTCAGACTGGCGAGACGGTTCATTTTGCGGCCTCCAGGCAGCCCTATGTCCTGCGATGGAACGTCTGTGCGTCTTCGGTGTCAAGTTTTGTGTTGGTCGCGGGTGACGCCATCGAATGGAAGGTGCTGATCTGGCAGGGCCGGACGCAGCACCTTTCCGGTCATCATTCGCGAAAATAACGGCTGTCCTTGATCTGATCCCAAGCCCAGACAACCTCTTGCAGCCGTTCCTCATCCGACCGGTCGCCGCCGTTCATGTCGGGGTGAAGATCCTTGACCAGGGATTTGTATTGCTTGCGGATTTCGGTCTTGGTCCAAGTGTCGCGGGCATCCAGGATCTCGACCGCCTTGCGTTCGGTCGGGGGCAGTTTGCGGGTGGCGGTCTGCGCGATCTTGCCGGGGTTCTGCGTGGCCTTTTCCCCCAACAAGGACAAAGGATCATCCACCCCAAGGCGGGCCCATGCCCGGCCATCATCCTTGCGGCTGAACGGTTTGGTCGGGCGGTCCCACAACCGGTCCTTGTCCAGAAACTTCTGGAAATCGTCGTCCGACGTGCCCTGAAAAAAGTTCCATTTCAGGTTGTATTCGCGGACATGATCTTTGCAGAACCAGAAAAACTCATCCAGCAGATCCGGGCTTTTCGGCGCGCGATAAGCCCCTGGTTCCTTGCAATCGGGAAAGTCGCAGGGCTTGTTCGACGTCTCGAACGCCCCCGACATCCCCCGGCGCGTGGTTTTCTTGCGTTTCTTGTCCGCGGAAACGCGGATGTCGAATTCGAAGGGTGGTTTAGTGGCCATCGCCTGCCTTTCTTGCATCCCTTTGTCTTTCCGACTCGGGCGGTACAGTTTAGGGGTTTGGGCGGCAGATTGAAGGGGGAGACGACAAAAATGAGCGTGAAGGATGAAATGGAGCGGTGTCTTGTGGCCGCCTTCAACCCCAGCCACATCGAGATTGTGAACGAAAGCCATAAGCATGCGGGACATTCCGGCGATGACGGGACCGGCGAAAGCCACTTTCGCGTCGTGATCCGATCAGACAGACTGGCACCGATGACCCGTGTCGCCCGTCACCGGGCGGTGCATGCAGCCTTGGGTGATCTGAACAAAAGGGTGCATGCCATCGCGCTGGATCTGGGCTGATCGCGCGGCACTTCGGCGATCTGCGCGCCGATAGCGATCATCGGCATGCGCCTTTCATCAAATAGTCGCGGCTACGGTATCAGCTCTCTGCGACAAAGCCCGCCGCAGTGATCCCGGCACTGGCCACCGCCGCGTCATTGTCCGATGTGTCACCGGTCACGCCTACCGCACCCAAAACGGTGCCCTTGGCATCGCGCACCAGAACACCGCCTTTGACCGGCACAAAGTCACCGCCATAGATCCCGTTCATCGCTTGCACGAAATAAGCCTGAGATTCCGCGCGGTCAAAAATCGCGCTGCCGGGCAGGCCCATCATCACGCAGGCATTGGCCTTACCATGCGCCAGCGCATAGCGACCGGGTGCCGCGCCATCCTCGCGCTCGAATGCGATGGTGTGCCCGCCTGCGTCCACCACAACGATGGACAACGGCTTCATGTCGGCTTCGCGCCCCTTGGCCAGTGCAGTCTTGATGATGGTGCGGGCTTTCTTGATCGTGATCGTCATTTTATCCCTGCTTTCTTTTCCAGCCGCCGGGCATGCAGCACCGGTTCGGTATAGCCCGAAGGCTGTTCGCGCCCCTTGAATACCAGATCACAGGCAGCACGGAAGGCCACCCCGTCAAAACGCGGGGCCATCGGCTGATAGGCAGGGTCACTTGCGTTCTGTCGGTCCACCACGGCCGCCATCTTCTGTATCGCGGCCATGACCTGATCGGAGCTGACGACGCCATGATGCAGCCAGTTCGCAAGGGCCTGCGAAGAAATCCGACAGGTTGCGCGGTCTTCCATCAGGCCGACATCGTGAATGTCCGGCACCTTGGAACAGCCGACGCCTTGATCGATCCAGCGCACGACATAGCCAAGGATACCCTGGGCGTTGTTTTCAACCTCTTGCCGGATTTCATCTTCTGACCAGTTGGTGCCGTGCGCCACCGGGATGGTCAAAAGGGCCGCCAGCGTGGCGCGTGCGCCACCCTTGGCAATCTCGTCCTGCCGCGCCAGCACATCGACGCGGTGGTAATGCGTCGCGTGCAGGGTCGCAGCCGTGGGCGACGGTACCCAGGCGCAATTCGCGCCCGCCTGCGGGTGGGCGGCCTTTTGCGCCAGCATGTCGCCCATCAGGTCGGGCGCGGCCCACATGCCTTTGCCGATCTGGGCCTTGCCGCGCAAACCGCAGGCCAGACCGATATCGACATTGCGATCCTCATAGGCCTTGATCCAGCTTTCGCCCTTCATGTCGCCCTTGCGCACCATGGGGCCGGCTTCCATGCTGGTGTGGATTTCATCGCCGGTGCGATCAAGGAAACCGGTGTTGATGAAGGCCACACGGTTTTTCGCCGCGCGAATACATTCTTTAAGGTTGGCGCTTGTCCGGCGTTCTTCGTCCATGATGCCAAGCTTGACGGTAAAGCGCGGCAGGCCCAGCACCGCCTCGACCCGATCAAAGATTTCGCTGGCAAAGGCCACCTCGTCGGGGCCGTGCATCTTTGGCTTCACCACATAGACTGATCCGCAGATCGAATTGCGCGCACCATCGGTTTTTTGCAGATCATGCAGCGCGCAGAGGGTGGTTATGAAGGCATCCATCACACCTTCGCCAATCTCGTGCCCATCCTCGGTCAGGACGGACGGGTTGGTCATCAGGTGCCCGACATTGCGCACCAACAAGAGCGCGCGGGATTTAAGCGTCAGGCCGCCACCGTCGGGGGTAGTGAAGGTCTGGTCGGGGTTCAGACGGCGGACACTGGTTTTGTCGTTCTTGACGATGGTTTCGGACAGATCTCCCTTCATCAGGCCCAGCCAGTTCGCATAGGCCAATACCTTGTCTTCGGCATCGACAGCGGCGACCGAGTCTTCGCAATCCATGATGGCCGACAACGCGGCCTCAAGCCGGATGTCCGACAGGTGGGCGGCATCGGTGGAACCGATTGGGCTGGTGGCGTCGATCATCAGGACGATGTGCAGTCCGTGGTTTTTCAGCACAATCTTTGCGGGGGCGGCGATATCGCCCGAGAAGCCCACAAAGCGCGACGCATCAACCAGACCCACGGGACCGTTTGCATTGGTCACGGCCAACTGACCGCCGACAACAGAAAAGCCGAGCGCATCGGACCATGATGCATCCGCCAAGGGTGCCGCATCGTCCAGAAAGGCGCGGCCCCAAGCGATGACCCGGGCGCCGCGCTGCGCGTCATACCCTTTGGCGGTCGGCAGGTCGCCCATGGCATCGGTGCCATAAAGCGCATCATACAGACTGCCCAAGCGCGCATTGGCCGCGTTCAGTGCATAGCGCGCGTTCATCACCGGCACCACCAGTTGCGGGCCGGGGACCAGCGCGATCTCTGGGTCGGTTTGTGCGGTTTCAATGCGGAAATCCGGGCCTTCGGGCACCAGATAACCGATATCACCCAGAAAACTGCGGTAGTCGTCCATTTTGATGGTCTGACCGCGACGGGCCTTGTGCCAGTCGTCGATCTGGCGTTGCAGGGTTTCGCGCTTGGCCAACAGGGCCCGGTTTTTTGGCATCAGATCGGTCACAGCATCGGCAAAGCCGCGCCAGAAGGTGCTGCTGTCAATTCCGGTGCCCGGAAGGGCTCGGTGTTCGATGAAATCCACAAGACGGGCGTCAACCTTCAGCCCGGCGATGGTGATGCGGTCAGTCATTTGGTTTTCTCATTTCTGGATCCGGTACCGGACGGGATACCATGGTATGCTGTGGTGCACAGATAGTGAAGTTCGTCGCAAGTGGCAATGAAGGCGGTCATCTTATTTGACCAAAGTTGAGATCACAGTTGTCGCATTTGTTTGAAAATCGAAAACTTAGGGGTCGGACTAAGTTTTCACTTGCCGCAGGCGTTTGACGTTGCAATACATAGCCATATGACTAAGCATCAAGTAGACCTGACCCTGATCTTTCACGCGCTTGGCGATCCCACGCGCCGGGCGATGCTGGAACGGTTGGGGCAGGTTGCCCTGCCGGTTTCGGTGCTGGCAGCCCCCACCGGTTTCGCCCTGCCAACGGTCCTGCGACATCTGGAGGTACTGGAGGACGCTGGCCTTATACGCACAGAAAAACACGGCCGCACAAGGTTTTGTAAGGCTGTTCCCTCGGCGTTGCATGCGGTTGACGACTGGCTACAATCTGCCCGGGCCGAGTGGGAGGCTCGGACCGACCGGTTGGAGACATTTCTTGAAACTCTGGAGGATGACAATGATCCTGAACCCGACAACCGATCTTGAACTGGTCCGTCACCTCAAGGCCACTCCGGCACAGGTCTGGCGCTGCTGGACTGAACCCGCGTTGCTGGAACAATGGTTCGCGCCAAAGCCAGTGGTGACACGCGACGTCAAAATCGACCTCCGACCCGGTGGGATCTTTTCGACCACGATGGATATTCCCGACCTTGGCACCGAGTCGGGAGATGGCTGTATTCTTGAGGTGGTCCCGGAACGTCGGCTGGTCTGGACTGATCTTTTGGGACCCGACTATCGGCCGGTTCAGGAAAGCTTTGGCTTTACCGCCTATATCCTGATGGAACCGGACGGCGACGGCACACGCTATCGCGCCATCGCCATGCACCGCACCGCAGATCAGCGCAAGGCGCATGAGGAAATGGGGTTTCAAGACGGATGGGGCACGGCGGCGGCACAGCTTGACGCAGTGGCGCAGTCATTGTGACGGGCCGCACCATCACCCTGTCGCGGCTTATCGCAGCCCCTATGAACAAGGTTTGGCTCTGCTGGACCGACCCAGCGCTTTTGCCGCGCTGGTTTGGCCCCGATGGCTTTTCCTGCCAGACGCATGACATTGATCTCAGGGAAGGCGGGCACTGGCTGTTTGATATGACCAGTCCCGACGGCACCGTCTGGCCCAACCGCCACCGCTATGTCAGGATGGCGCCGTATATCATTGAATTCCTGCTGGATTCCGGTTCAGACGACGAGGCACACTTCGAGGTGGCCATGACCCTGACCGCAGAGGGCGCCGCCACCCGCATCCGGTATCAGATGACCTTTCCAAGCGCTGCTGCGCGGGCGATGGCAGTCGGTTACGGCGCGGTTGAATTGGGTCAGCAAACGCTGAACAAGCTGGCGGCGTTGGCGCAGGCCGGGTGAATAGGCTACTTGCGCTTTGCCTCGGCCCTGCACCGGTCCGAGCAAAAGCGCACCTCATCCCAGACCTTTTCCCACTTTTTGCGCCACGCAAAAGGGCGACCGCAATGGGCACAAGGCTTGCTGGGAAGATCGCCCTTTTTCACCATTTTCGCCATGGCTTAGAACTCAAGGCTCAACTGCGCCGATGGCGCGCTGTGCCGGCGTTTCGGAGCGCGGTCGTTGACAAAGCGCGCATCGGCACGGCTGGCGTGACGCTCGATGATCTCGGCCACCTCGGCCATGGGTGCGGTCTTGCGCAGACCCCAGATCGCATCGCGCGCTGCGCGTTGTGCCGCCATCACGTCGACCACCGGTTCGGGGTAGCGTCGGCCCAGCAGACTGCCCGCACCTTCCCACTTCCACGGGCTTTGCAGATAGGCGTCGGGTACTGCGGACAATTCTGGCAGCCAGCGGCGGGTGAATGCGCCGGTCGGGTCTTGGTCCGTTCCTTGCTTGACCGGATTGTAGATGCGCGGCGTATTGATGCCGGTGGTGCCCGACTGCATCTGCACCTGTGGCCAGTGGATGCCGGGTTCGTAATCGGTAAAAGACTGCGCCAGCACTGGTCCGGTTGCCCGCCAGTCCAGCCAAAGATGATACGACGCAACCGAGGTCACCATCGCCCGCATCCGGAAATTCAGCCATCCGGTCGCCGCCAAATAGCGCATGCAGGCATCCACAAAGGGCAGTCCGGTTTCGCCTGCACGCCACGCGGCAAGACGCGCGGCATCGGGGTCGCGCGGGCGCAGGGTTTCAGCGGCGCGATGCAGACAACGCACTTCGATCTGCGGCTCATCTTCCAGCTTTTGCATGAAATGATCGCGCCAGGCGAGTCGGCTTTGAAAGCTGGTCAGCGCCCCGGGCCAGCGTCCACCCGGCCGCTCGGCCAACCGTGCCGTGGTGGCCTGTTCCACCTCGCGCCCCGACAGGGCCCCAAGGGCGAGGTAGGGCGATACCCGTGAACACGCCCGCTCACCGGTCAGGGGCGAGGACATGGCGCTGCGGTAGGGCTCCCCCCGTTTGGTCAGGAAACTGTCAAGCGCCAGAAGGGCGTGGTTGCGCCCCCCGGTCTGCCGATGAGGGCATCGGTCTTCGGCCAGCCGCAAGGCCCGTGCGGTCGGGATCACGCCCGGTTCGACCCCGGATACCGATTGCAGGGCGTCTGGTGTGGGCAGTTGCGGCTGCGTGGTAAAGGCATCGCGCCGGCGGGCCCAGCCATTGCGACTGGCCAGACGCCGGACAACGCCGGATTGTGGCAGTTCGTGCCATGCGATCCCCGCTTCCCGTGCCCAGGCCGCAACCCGTTTGTCGCGGGCAAAGGTCCACAAATTGCCGGTTTCTTCATGGCTGATGATCTGGTCGATCCGGTGCTGGCGACACATGCGGTCCAGCACCTGAACCGCATCACCCACCCGAACCACCAAGGGCGCACCACGGCCGGCCAGATCCCGGCGCAGATCTGCCAGACACTCTGCGGTGAACGCCCATTGCCGGGCAGACGTGTCCGGCAGCGCCCAATACTCAGGCTCGACCACATAAAGCGGCAGCAGCCGACCCAAACCCGCAGCATGGGTCAGCGCCGGATGGTCATTCAGGCGCAGGTCGCGTTTGAACCAAACTAGAACATTCATGGAACACAGATGTAGCGGTCTGCGCAGATTCGTAAAGGTCCATCCCGCCGGTCTGCGCTCAAAATGCGTTTTGTTGGCGGGGGCTTGCGCGTGGCGGTGGAGGGAATAGCTTGTCCGGGCAGGAGGACCAAACGCATGACAGACGCCCGCGCCATACACCTTGCCGATTACCAGCCGTTTTCGCACCTGATCGATCGGGTAGCCTTGACGTTCCGCCTGTCGCCCAAGGCCACGCAGGTACATGCGAGGCTTTCGCTGCGGCCAAATCCGGTGCGTGGGTCCGGCCTTGACCTGCGGCTGGACGGCGAAGGATTGCGGCTGATTGCCCTGTCTGTCGATGGCCGCAACCTGTCGGCGCAGCCAAATGCGACGGGGGTGACGATCCCCGCCACCGATCTGCCCGACGGGCCGTTCATCCTGGAAACCGACGTCGAGATTGCGCCCGAAGGCAACACCGCACTTGAGGGGCTTTATATGTCGGGCGGCATGTATTGCACGCAATGCGAGGCCGAGGGGTTTCGCAAGATCACCTTTTACCCGGATCGCCCTGACGTGATGACGCGGTTTTCAGTGCGCATCGAAGGCGACCAACCGGTGCTGTTGTCGAACGGTAATCTGGTGGGGCAGGGGCCGGGTTGGGCAGAATGGGATGATCCTTGGCCCAAGCCCGCCTACCTGTTCGCGCTGGTGGCGGGAGATTTGCGCGCCCATTCTGCGGCGTTCAAAACCATGTCCGGGCGCGATGTTGCGCTGAACATCTGGGTGCGGCCGGGCGACGAAGGGCGCTGCGCCTATGCGATGGACAGTTTGATCCGGTCGATGCGTTGGGATGAACAGGTTTACGGTCGCGAATACGACTTAGACGTTTTCAACATTGTAGCCGTCGATGACTTCAATATGGGCGCGATGGAGAACAAGGGATTGAACATTTTCAACTCCAAGTATGTTCTGGCCAGCCCCGAGACGGCAACGGACGATGACTTTGCCCGGATTGAAGCGATCATCGCGCATGAGTATTTTCACAATTGGACCGGCAACCGCATCACTTGCCGCGATTGGTTTCAGTTGTGCCTGAAGGAAGGGCTGACCGTGTTCCGCGACCAGCAGTTTTCCGGCGACATGCGCAGCCATGCGGTCAAACGCATCGAGGACGTGCTGATGTTGCGGGCGCGTCAGTTCCGCGAGGATCAGGGGCCGCTAGCCCATGCAGTGCGGCCCGAAAGCTATATCGAGATCAACAATTTCTACACCGCCACGATCTATGAAAAGGGTGCCGAGGTGATCGGTATGCTGAAGCGACTGGTCGGGGATGCTGGCTATGCCCGGGCGCTTGATCTGTATTTCACCCGACATGACGGGCAGGCCGCCACGATCGAAGATTGGTTGCGTGTGTTTCAGGACGCGACAGGGCGCGATCTGACCCAATTCCAACGCTGGTATTCCGAGGCGGGAACGCCGCGTCTGAAGGTGACGGATGATTTCAGCGACGGAACCTACACGCTGCACTTTGAACAGGAAAATCCGGAAACGCCGGGCCAGCCGGTCAAGGGCGCAAAGGTTTTGCCGATTGCGGTCGGGCTTTTGAATCCGAACGGTGACGAAGTGGTGCCGACCACGGTATTGGAAATGACGGAAACCCACCAGTCTTTCCGGTTTGACGGGTTGTCTGCGCGGCCCGTGCCGTCGATCCTGCGCGGGTTTTCCGCTCCGGTGGTGATGGAACGCGCCGTATCTTCGAAAGAGCGCGCTTTTCTGTTGGCCCATGACACCGACCCCTTCAACAAGTGGGAGGCGGGTCGTGCATTGGCCAAGGATGTGCTGGCACGCATGGTGACGGACGGCGCCGCACCGGGGCCGGACTGGATTGATGCGCTGACGCGGGTGGCGCTGGACGATGGTCTCGACCCGGCGTTCCGGGCGCTTTGCCTGCGACTGCCATCGGATGATGATATGGCGCAAACGTTGCACGCGTCTGGCCGTGTGCCTGATCCGGCAGGAATCTATGCGGCACGCAAACGGATGGGCGATGCCTTGGCACAGGGTCTGGCGGGGTCATTGCCGCGCCTGATTGCATCCCTGGCCGAACCGGGGCCCTTTACCCCCGACGCCCGCGCGGCGGGGCGCCGTGCGCTGCGTCTGGCGGCGCTGTCACTGCTCAGCCGGGTTGATGACGGAACGGCGGCGCGGGCGGCTTTTGGAGCGGCAGACAACATGACCGAGGAAGTGGGCGCTTTGTCCTGTCTGCTGGACATCGGGCAGGGTGCTGCGGAACTGGCGCGGTTCGAGTCGCGGTGGAAGGCTGATCGCAATGTCATGGACAAGTGGTTCGCCCTGCAGATCGCCTATGCGGCCCCCGACCGGGCGGCCGACGTGACACGGTCCCTGACCGGGCATCCGGATTTCGACTGGAAGAACCCCAACCGGTTTCGTAGCGTGATTGGTGCGCTGTCGGGCAACCATGCCGGTTTCCATCACATCAACGGTGCCGGCTATAATCTGGTTGGGGATTGGCTGTTGCGGCTTGATCCGCTTAACCCGCAAACGGCGGCGCGGATGTCCACCGCGTTCGAGACATGGCCCCGTTATGACGCCGATCGGCAGGGCATGGTGCGCGACGTGTTGCAGCGGATGCTGGCGACCGACGGGCTGAGCCGAGATCTGACCGAGATGGCGGGGCGGATGCTGGGCGATTAACCCAAGCGCCGGAACAGGGCAGTCAGCCGCTTGGCCTCGTCCTCGATGCCAAAGGGCGGATTGATCATCACCATGCCCGACCCCTCCATCCGGTGCCCGTCGCGCACCGGGGGGAACCGGACCTCGTGGATCAGGGCATCAGAGTGGCTGGCCCGTATTTCGGCCAGCATGGGCTTGTGCAGCCCGTCACGCAGGATCGGATACCACAGGCAAATCAGGCCGACGTTCCACTTCCGGTGCAACTGACCAAGGACGCGGGGGATGGTCTCATAGTCGGTTTTCACCTCATAAGACGGGTCGATCAGCACCATGCCGCGCCGGGGTGTAGGCGGGCAGATCGACAATGCCTTTGCCAGCCCATCCTCGCGGTAAACCTTGGCACCAAAGGGGGCGGCGGCGTATTCCAGGGCGGCGTGTTCCTGCGGGTGCAATTCGCACAGGTGGATGGTGTCGATCTCGCGCAAAAGGTGCCCCGCGATCAGGGGGCTGCCGGGATAGGCGTTCGGTCCACGTTGATCGCGGGTTGCCACCAGTGCGCGGGTATAGGGATGGCTGGCGGGAAACCAATCGGCCGCGACGGCAATGCCCTTGGCCGCCTCGCCGGTTTTGATCGCCTCGGGGGCGGTCAGGTCGTAAAGACCCCGCCCAGCATGGGTTTCGACATAGGTGATCGGTTTATCCTTGCGGGTCAGATAGTCCAGTGTCCACGCCAGCAGGGCGTGTTTGTGGACATCGGCAAGGTTTCCGGCGTGATACAGATGTTGATATGACAGCATTCTGATGGCCTAGCAGGCGTGCGCGCAGGCCGCAACCTATTCAGGATCACGCTTGTGGGCGGCAAGATCGCGGGCCGATTTCTCGGCCTGCGCCTTGTGCAGGTCGCGCTCGGCCTTGGTACGGCCGAATTTGACAGCATTTTCGTCGGCCTGCGCGCGGGCCGCTTTGCGGGCGACCTGCTTTTTAACCTGCCGCAGGTTGACGATCTTTGCCATCAGCCTTTCGGGCCGATCATGTCTTCTGGCCGGACCACCCGGTCAAAGGTTTCGCCATCGACATAGCCCAGAGCGATCGCTTCTTCGCGCAGGGTGGTGCCGTTTTTGTGTGCGGTTTTCGCCACCTTGGTCGCCGCATCGTACCCGATGGTAGGGGCCAATGCTGTAACCAGCATCAAGGATTCCTTCATCAGCTTGTCGATCCGCGCAAGGTTGGCTTGGGTGCCCACGACCATGTTGTCGGTGAACGACCCTGCGGCATCGCCCAAAAGTTGCATGGATTGCAGCAGATTATAGGACATCATCGGGTTATAGACGTTTAGCTCGAAATGGCCCTGTGACCCGGCAAAACCGATGGCAGCGTCGTTGCCCATCACATGCGCGCAGACCATGGTCAGCGCCTCGGCCTGCGTCGGGTTCACCTTGCCCGGCATGATGGACGACCCCGGTTCATTCTCCGGCAGGATCAACTCGCCCAGACCCGAGCGCGGACCTGATCCCAGAAGCCGCAGGTCATTGGCGATCTTGAACAGGCTGGCGGCGACGGTTTTCAGCGCACCCGAGAACATCACCATCGCATCATGCGCGGCGAGGGCTTCGAATTTGTTCGGCGCCGTCACGAAGGGCAGCTCGGTGATTTCGGCGATCTTCGCCGCCACTCGGCTATCCCAGCCGACACGGGTGTTCAGGCCGGTGCCAACCGCCGTGCCACCTTGCGCCAGTTCATAAATGTCAGGCAGGCAGGATTTCACCCGTGCGATGCCCTTGGCGACCTGCGCGGCATAGCCGGAAAATTCCTGGCCCAGGGTCAGTGGCGTCGCATCCTGCGTGTGGGTGCGACCAATCTTGATGATATCCTTGAACTCTTCGGATTTGGCAACCAGGGCTGCGTGCAGCTTTTCCAGCCCCGGCAGCAACACGTCGCGCGCCATCATCCCGGTCGCGACATGCATTGCGGTGGGGAATGTGTCGTTGGACGATTGGCCCATATTGACGTGGTCATTGGGATGAACCGGCTTTTTCGAGCCCTTGACCCCCCCCAGCATTTCGATGGCCCGGTTCGAAATCACCTCGTTTGCGTTCATGTTCGACTGGGTGCCAGACCCGGTTTGCCAGACCACCAGCGGAAAGTTGTCGTCAAACTTGCCGTCGATCACCTCTGTCGCAGCGGAGGCAATCGCATGGCCCAATTCGACCGGAATATCGCCTTGGTCAATATTGACCAAGGCACAGGCCTTCTTGATCACGCCAAGCGCACGGATGATCGCGACAGGCTGTTTTTCCCAGCCGATGGGAAAGTTGATGATCGACCGTTGGGTCTGTGCGCCCCAGTATTTGTCGGCTGGAACCTCAAGCGGGCCAAAGCTGTCAGTTTCGGTGCGGGTTGCGGACATCTGCAAGCCTCCTGTTTTTGCTGCCGCGTGCTTACGCTGCGGGCGCAGAAAAATCAATCGGCATACAGTGGCATACCGCAACTATTGCTTGCGGAACTTGTCCAGGCTGACGACTTCGGCATCATGATGCGGCGGCGGATCATCATCGCCATCGCCATCTTCTTCCTCATCATCATCGTCGTCTTCAACGTGGCTTTCAAAGCGCAAACCGAATTCCACCGAAGGGTCCACAAAGGTGCGCACGGCATCAAAAGGAATGACCATCGGTTCGGGTTGGTTGCCGAAATTCAGCGTGATGGTGAAGCCGTCTTCATCAACATTCAGGTTTTCGAACCAGTGCTGGATCACAATGGTCATTTCCGCCGGATAGCGGGCCTTCAGCCAATCGGCCATCTCCACATCCGGGTGGGTTGTGTCGAAGGTGATGAAAAAGTGGTGCGCGCCGGGAAGGCCGTGATCCGCCACATCCTGAAGCACGGACTGGATCAGGCTGCGCATCGCGCGATGCATCAGATTTCCGTAGTCAATCGACCGCGCCATGGTGAACCCTCGTCTTGTCGTGGGGCCAGCATAGGGGATTTGACCCCGAAGGGAAGGGGTCAGGCGGCACTGATTGCAACCGAGAGCAGGGCCGACGCTGACAGAACCTGCCAAAGCGGACGGTGATACCGCAACAACAGCACGGCGGACAGGATGGCCAGACCAGATGCAGTCAGGTCAAGGCTGGCAGGATCCGGGATGATCAGGCGCAGGGGACCGATGCTGTTGATGGCCGTCGTGCGGAACAGAAGGTGCAGCGCAAACCAAAGCGACAGATTCGCGATGACCCCCACCACGGCCGCCATGATGGCATGCAACGCCGCCGAAAGCCGCGGGTCGGCGGTGATGCGGGCCAGATAGGGGGCAGCCACGAAGATCCACAAAAAGCACGGCACAAAGGTCATCCACAGGGTCACACCAGCGGCAGCAACGCCCAAAGTCCAGCCGCCCGCACTGTGGCCCGCCATATAGCCCACAAATTCCGTGACAAGGATCAGCGGGCCCGGCGTGGTTTCGGCAAGGCCAAGGCCAGCCATCATCTGCGACGTGGTCAGCCAGCCTTGCACCAGGATCACCTCTTGCGTCATCCAGGCCAGCACCGCATACGCCCCGCCAAACGTAACGACGGCGAGCTTGGAAAAGAACCACGCAAGATCGGATAGGATGCCGCCTGACAGCCACAAGAGCCCAAGCGGAACCAACCAGACCGCCAGCCAGAAGATGAGCGTTTTCAGGGTGCGCGGGGCTGTGACCGGCGGCACTGGGGCAGTGCTGGGCCGTGCAGTCAGCGCCCCCCAAAGACCAGCAGCAAGGATGATCACCGGAAACGGCAGGTTCAGGGCGAACAGACCAAGAAAGGCCAGACCCGCGATCACATAGGCTGTGCGGTCGCGCAACGCCTTGCGCGCGACGCGGATCAACGCCTCTATCACAATGGCGATCACCGCGGCCTGAACCCCCAAGAACAACGCCTGCATCAAGGGCAGATCCCCCCAAGCGGCATAGGCCATCGACAGGACCAGAACCACCACGGCCCCCGGCAGCACGAACAAGGTGCCCGCGATCAACCCGCCGACCGTCCCGTGAAGCCGCCATCCGGCCCAAGTTGCAAGCTGCATCGCCTCGGGCCCCGGAAGCAGCATGCAGAACGAAAGGGCGGACAGATAGTCTTTTTCAGTCAGCCACTTGCGTTCATCCACCAGCACTCGGTGCATCAGCGCTATCTGGGCTGCCGGTCCACCAAAGGACAGGACGCCGATGCGGGCGAAGGTGCGGGTCAGGTCGGAAAGATCAGGGGCCATCGCGGCACGCTACGAAAGCAGACTGATGCCAGCAAGTCAGAAAAAACCCCGCCGGACTTGGGGGCCGGCGGGGTGGGGTCTGTGTGACGTGTGATTGCAAGCAGCACGTCAAAAGGGGGCCTTCGCACCCTTTGCAAGCAACAGCGCGACCAAGGCCGCACCAGATTTGAATAGGGTCCATATCCTAATCATTGGTTAACGCGCGTGTCATACCCCGTCGAATTCACACAAGGCATGCACATCCATGCCCATGCCTTCCAGCCGCTTGCGCCCACCCAGATCAGGCAGATCAACAACAAAGGCGCAGCCCACAACCTGTCCACCAAGCCGCTCAATCAGCTTGATCCCGGCCTCGGCTGTTCCACCCGTTGCCAGAAGGTCATCGACCAGCAAAATCGTCTCGCCGGGTTGCATGGCATCTTCGTGCACCTCGACGACCGCTTCGCCGTATTCCAGCGTGTAGGCTTGTGAAATCGTCTGCCCCGGCAACTTGCCTTTCTTGCGGATCGGCACAAAGCCGGTTGACAACTGATGCGCGACTGCGCCGCCAAGGATGAAACCCCGTGCCTCCAGCCCCACCACCTTGTCAATCCTCATTCCGGCATAGGGGGCCAGCAGTTGATCGACACACATCCGGAACCCGCGCGGATCGGCGAAAAGCGTTGTCACGTCCCGGAACAGGATCCCTTCGTGCGGGAAATCGACAATGGTGCGGATGTAATCCTTGACGGTCTTCTTGCGGGTCATGGACAGGCTTTCAGGGTTGGGGCGGATACAGATGGCGCAAAAGCTGCGCGTCCTGACCCGCGATGGAGACGGTGGCGTTGGATCGTTGCGACAGGATCGACACGCCTTCATAGGCGGGGCTGTCAATGTCGAACAAGGGACCGGTGGCCTGAAAAATCTCTTCCAGCACCACCGAGACAATTTCGGTCGGTTTGATCCGGTGCGATATCAGAATCGAGGCATCGGTGATCTGACGGGCGTCATCCCACCACAGGGTGGTGTAGCCCACGCCCATCACACCGGGGGCCGAAACACCGGGCGCGTCTGGCATCTGGCTGCCTTCCTCGGCTTCGGTCAACGTCAGACGGATGTCGGCTTCTGGCCCCGCTACGCGGGTGATCGTCAGACCCGACCCCGCCGCATTGATCTGTTGCAGCGCGTAGTCCACGCTGGTGGACAGCAAAAGCGGCATGAAAGCACCGACCCTGATATCGGACGGCAGGATGGTCAGGGTAAGGTTTGACTGCGGCCACAAGACGGGGGCTTGCACGCAATCCTGCCCCGGCGCGGCGCCGCAAGTGGCAGCACGGATGAACTCTTCGTCCGACAACAGTCCAGTGACCACCACGGCGTCAAAGGCGGCAGCGGATGAGACAAAGCCGCAGGACAAAAGCGACAGGCCCAAGCGCCGGATCACAAAACCCGCCCGGCCACGGCGTCAAGTTTGGCCAGAAGGTCGGGGTCGCGCAGGCTGGGGTCGGTCATGATGGCATGGTCCAATGCCCGGTCGCACCCCTGCGGGCAGGGCGCACGGTCGCGCCCAAGCCGCGCGGGAAGCTGCGCCAAAAGGCTGCGTGCAAGGCTGCTGTTGCGCCCCATGGTGGCCATGACCTGCGCCACATTGACCGCCCCATGCGACGGGTGCCAGCAATCGAAATCGGTTACCATGGCGACACAGGCATAGCACAGCTCGGCCTCGCGGGCGAGTTTCGCCTCGGGCATCCCGGTCATGCCGATCAGGTCAGCCCCCCATTGGCGATACAGACGACTTTCGGCGAGGGTCGAAAATTGCGGGCCCTCCATCGCCACATAGGTGGCGGCGTCATGCACCTTGGCCCCTGCCGCGCGGGCTGCGGCGGCAACATGGCCTGACAATCGCGCGCAGGTCGGGTGCGAAAACCCGACATGGGCCACGCACCCCGCGCCGAAGAACGACTTTTCGCGTGCAAAGGTGCGGTCAATATATTGGTCCACCAGCACGAAATCGCCCGGCGCCATGTCTTCGCGCAGCGACCCCACCGCCGACACAGCCACCAGGTCGGTGCAGCCCAGACGTTTCAGCGCATCGATATTTGCGCGATAGTTCACCGTGCCGGGTGACTGCACATGGCCCCGACCGTGGCGCGGCAGAAACGCCATGGCCACCCCGTCCAGCCGCCCCACCAGAATGTCATCCGATGGTTTGCCCCATGGCGTCTTGACCTTGACCCAGCTTGCCCCTTCAAGCCCGTCGATCTGATAGAGGCCAGATCCTCCGATAATGCCGATCATGGTTTCCATATGTCCGTGCCCCGTGCTGTTCACCCTGATCTTAGGTGCAGGGGCTTGTGGGGGAAAGAGGGCGGGACATGACAAGGGCGCGGACGGCCGACCGCACCTGGCCGGACCAGTGTCAGCTTTCGCCGGGCCGCAAAAGTTCGAACGTTTCGCGGACGATGGTGTAGTCCCGGTATCCCATCCGGGCCAGCGGATGAAAGCGCGTCGGATCGAACCTGCCGTCAACAACACAATCATCGCGCAGATGGATGCCCGTCACCTCGCCAAGGATCAGGAAATTATCGCGGCCTTTCAGTGGGATGATCTGCGTCATCCGACATTCCAGCACCGCCGGGGCACCGGCGACGCGGGGGCAGGGAATGGTTTCACATGGCATTTTGTCCAGCCCGGCCGCCTGAAATTCGTCCACACCATGCGGCAAGGCGGCAGAGGTGTCGCTCATCGGGTGCAGCATGTCTGCGGCTACGACATTCACGGCAAAAACCCCGCTTTCCTGCACATTTGCTAAGGAATCCTTGGCTCCGGTCGAGGCGAACATCACCTGCGGCGGAACATAGGCCACCGCGTTGAAGAAGGAATAGGGCGCCAGATTGTCGCCCTTGGATCCGGTGGTCGAGATCCAGCCGATCGGGCGGGGGGTCACGATGGCATTGAAGGGGTTGTGCGGCAGGCCGTGGCCTTCCTCGGGACGGTAAAACATCTATGGGCCTTTCACGATTTGAACCTGACATAATCGCATGTTAGGGGCGCATGCCATGGGGGAATTCCGGGAATCGCCCGTGGTTACAATCAATCAAGGCAGGAGACGCGCCGGGTGTACAAGCTGGAGGAGGAGACAGAGGCCGACTGGTGGGAAGTGGAGGCATTGTATGATCTGTGCTTTGCCCCCGGTCGGACGGCATTGTCGTCCTATCGCTTGCGTGACGGTGTGCCAACCGTCGCGGCCCTGTGCCTGACACTGCGCGACGACGACGGTACGCTTGCGGCCGTGATCCGGTACTGGCCTGCGCTGGTGGGGGGGCAGGATGTGTTGCTGCTTGGGCCGGTGGCGGTGCACGCAACCCGGCAAGGCGAAGGTCTTGGCGGGCTGTTGATCAACGAAAGTCTGGCCGAAGCGCGGCGTCTTGGGTGGGAACGGGTGCTTCTGGTTGGGGACGTACCGTATTATGGACGGTTCGGGTTTCGCAAGCTGGACGGGGTAATGATGCCACCGCCCACCAACCCTGACCGTGTGCTGGGTCTGGCGCTGAAGGCCGGTGCGTGGGACGGGGTGTCGGGCCCCGTGACCAAGGCAACCTGAAGGCCATTGCGCGCGGGCAATCCCGCCCCATATGATTGAGTATGGATCCGATACCGCACAATCTTTCCGCCGTCTTGCCACCCGGAGATATCTCGCCGGAAATCCGTGACCTGGCCGCACGTCACAAACGTGCCAACGGTCCGGTGATGGCAATGGTCAACCGGCTGGGTGGCACGCTGGAACGACAGCTTGCGCTGGTGCCTCAGGTGTATCGGACCCAGATCGAGCGGGTGGTGACGCAGGCACTGACCGGTGCCTATGCCGTTGCCGGACAGGGCGACCGGCTGCCGGATACCGGAACGCGTGGGTCCATGATTGCCGCCATGGCATCCGGGGCCGCAGGTGGCGCAGGCGGGTTGCCGACGGCTTTGGCTGAACTGCCGGTGACCGTGACGGTGATCTTGCACGCCATCCGGCAGGCGGCACGGGCGGAAGGCTTTGATCCCGATGACCCGGCGATCCGGGCCGAATGTATCCGTGTGTTCGGTGCGGGCAGCCCCTTGGCCGAGGACGATGGCATCAACACCAGTTTCTTTTCGGCGCGTCTGACCTTGACCGGTCCTGCCGTTCAAAAGGTGATTGCCAGCGTGGCGCCAAAACTGGCGACGGCCTTCGGCCAGAAGCTGGCTGCGCAGGCGATTCCCGTCCTTGGCGCTGTCACGGGCGCCGCCCTGAACGCGGCATTTCTGTCCTACTACACGGAGATTGCGCGCGTGCGCTTTGCGCTGTTGCGTCTATCGCAGACCCATGATGCCGCACAGGTTCTGGCGGACTTCCGCGCCGCAGTGGACCAGCCAAAGCTGCGCAGCGCCTGACCGTGTCCTAATCAACCTGGTTTGACAGCCAGTCCATCAGGGCCGGACGCGCGCTGTCGTCGCCTTTTGCGCGGGCGGCGTCGATCACGGTACGCACCTCCCGCAGATCGACCCGACGGATCAGCGCCTTGACAGGTCCGATTGAGGCAGGCCGCATCGACAGGCTGTGCAGGCCAAGCGACGCCAAGGCAATCGCCTCTATCGGGCGCCCGGCATCTTCGCCACAGAACGACAAAGGCGTGGCAGATGTCGTGCAGCGGGCCACGATCTGTTCGATGAACCCAAGGAAAGACAGGTTCAGCACATCATAGCGCCGCCGCACGCGTTCATTTTCGCGATCCGCGGCGAAGAAGAATTGCTTCAGATCGTTTCCGCCAATCGAGATGAAATCGGTCAATTCGAAAAATGCCGCTGGCGCAAAGGCAAGGCTGGGTGTTTCCAGCATCGCGCCGATTTCCAACGACTCCGGCACCACATGGCCCAAAGACCGCTCGCGGTGGACTTCGCGCAACACGTGTGAGCGCGCCTCCTGAAATTCTGCGAATTCGCTGATAAAAGGGAACATCACGGTCAGCGGCCGCCCATTTGCTGCACGGATAAGCGCCTGCATCTGCATGCGCAGCACACCCGGCTTGTCCAGCCCCACCCGGATGGCGCGCCAGCCCATGGCCGGGTTCGGTTCATCGTTCGGTTTCATGTAGGGCAGCACCTTGTCTGACCCGATATCAAGCGTGCGAAATGCCACGCGCTTGCCCTTTGCCGCGTCAATAACCCGCGCATACAGCCCGGCCAGTTCGGCGCGACGGGGCATCTTGTTGCGGACAAGGAATTGCAATTCGGTGCGAAACAGCCCGACGCCATCGGCCCCCGACCCGTCCAGGCTGGGCAGGTCAGCCATCAGCCCCGCATTCATGTGCAGCGCAATCGTTGTCCCGCATGTTGCGGTGGCAGGCAGATAGCGCAACGACGCATATCGCTTTTGCGCTTCGGCGTGCATGGCGATCTTGTCGCGAAAGGCCCGTGCAACCGTTTCTTCCGGGCGCAGGTGGGCGATGCCCTGATCGCCATCAACCAGAACGTGATCGCCATTCAACGCTTCGGTCGTGATGCGTCGGGCATGGATCACCAAAGGAATGGCAAGGGCGCGTGCCACTATGGCGGCATGGCTGCCGACAGAGCCTTCCTCCAGTACCACGCCGCGCAGTTTGCGCCCGTATTCAAGTAACTCAGCCGGGCCGATGTTGCGCGCGACCAGAACCGGATTGTCCGGCATCTCCGCGCCGGTATCCGCGCCTTGGCCGGTCAGGATACGCAACAGGCGGTTCGACAGATCGTCCAGATCATGCAGCCGTTCGCGCAGATAGGCGTCCGGCACCTGCTCCAGACGGGCGCGGGCGGCGGACTGTTCCTTTTCCACGGCGGCCTCGGCCGACAGACCGTTCTGGATGTTCTCTTCCATCCGCCGCAGCCAGCCGCGCGAATTGGCAAACATCCGGTAAGCTTCCAGAACCTGCTTTTGGTCCTTGTCCAGACTCTCCACCGACAAAAGATCATCGACCGACACCCGCAACTGCCCGACCGCTTCTCGGATGCGGTCGATTTCGGTCAGCGGATCATCGGCAACGGGGTTGGTGACCACCACGCGCGGCTCGTGCAGCCAGACATTGCCTTCAGCGGCACCCTCTTGTCCAATGCTGCCGCGGAACATCACCGGCTGTCGATGCAGGGCGCGCATCCCGTCATCATCCGACGTGAACGCCCCCAGTTCAGTCATTTCGGCCAGCACCATGGCGACGACTTCCAGTGCATAGATCTCGTCGTCGGAAAACTGACGCGCGACCTTTGATTGCACGACAAGCACGCCCAGCTTTTCGCCGACCCTCTGGATCGGAACGCCAAGAAAGCTGGAGTACAGTTCTTCTCCGGTTTCGGGCATGAAGCGAAAGCCCTTTTCGCCCGGTGCATCAGCGGTATTCACCGGCGTGTTGGTGCGCGCCACCCGGCCAACCAGCCCCTCACCCAGTTTCATCCGGGTCTGGTGAACGGCTTCGCGGTTCAAGCCTTCGGTGGCGCAAAGCTCCAGCGTTTCAGGGTCACGGAACAGATAGATCGAGCACACTTCGGTGCGCATGGAATCGGCAATCAGGTGGGTGATACGGTCCAGCCGTTCCTGCCCTTGGGACTGTGCCCCCAATACATCGCGCAAGCGCCGCAAAAGCTTGCGACTGTCACTTTCCGACCGTTCTGGCATCAGCGAGCATCCTTTGACTTGCTCTCTCTATAGGGGAGGCCGGGTCGATTGGGGAGTGGGCAAAATAACATGTGACGTCCAAAGGCCGACACGCGGCCAAAACTGCCCGATATAGCAGCCAAGCGGTGGCATCCGGACTGATCATCACGGATGTCAGCCTCTTCTGGCACCGATCGAAGTGGATCGCAGATCAGGCCTTGTCCAGCTCAAAACAATCGTGCAGCGCCTGCACCGCCAGTTCCATATACTTGCGGTCGATCAAGACCGAGATCTTGATTTCAGACGTGGCAATCACCTTGATGTTGATATTTTCGGCGGCAAGCGCGCGGAACATCTTGGCGGCAACGCCGACCTGACTGCGCATGCCGATGCCGACGACCGAAACCTTGGCCACATCGGTGTCCGCGATCAACTCGTCATAGTTGATGATGCCGGCCGCACGGGCCTCTTCCATCGCCTTCTGCGCGCGGGCAACTTGATTGACCGGGACGGAAAACGTCATGTCGGTCACAGCTCCGGGGTGGCTGCCATAGTTCTTTTCCGAGATGTTCTGAACGATCATATCGACGTTCACCCCAGCGTCGGCCAAGGGGCCGAAGATGGCCGAGGCCACGCCGGGGCGGTCTTCGACAGTCACCAGCGTCATTTTCGCTTCATCGCGGCTGTAGGCCACGCCAGAGACGACTTTCGATTCCATGATTTCCTCCTCGGCACAGACCAGGGTTCCAGAGTTTTCGTCGGTATCTTCGAACGACGACAGCACCCGCAGTCGCACCTTGTAGCGCATCGCCAGTTCGACCGAGCGGGTTTGCAGCACCTTGGCCCCCAGCGAGGCCAGTTCCAGCATTTCCTCGAACGCTATCTTGTCGAGCTTGCGCGCCTTGGACGCGATGCGGGGATCGGTGGTGTAGACACCGTCAACGTCGGTGTAGATATCGCAGCGCTCGGCATCAAAGGCCGCCGCAAAGGCGACGGCGGTGGTATCAGACCCGCCCCGGCCCAGCGTGGTGATGCGGCCTTCTGCCGACACTCCCTGAAAGCCGGCAACCACGGCAACCTTGAAGCCTTCGGCGAATTTAGCGTCAATATGATCGCGCGGTATGCTGATGAACCGGGCGCTGCCGTGCGCCGAAGTGGTATTGATCGGAACTTGCCACCCCTGCCATGACCGCGCGGGGGTTCCCAATTCCTGCAAGCGCAGGGCCATCAAACCGGCCGTGACATTCTCGCCCGATGCGACAACCGCATCGTATTCGCGGGCGTCATACAGTTTTGAGGTGTCCTCGACATAGCCCACCAGCCGGTTGGTTTCCCCCGACATTGCGCTGACAATGACGATTACGTGATAGCCACGGGCCACTTCGGCCTGCACCTTCTTCGCAGCGTTCTCGATCCGCGACAGATCGGCCACCGAGGTGCCGCCAAATTTCATCACCAGAAGCGGCATGGATCATCCTCCCACGGCCACCAAAACAATCGCGCGTGTCATATGCGGGGGCGGGGGGCTGCGCAACCCCTGCCGCGTGCGGCGCGCGTCGTGGTCAAACGGTACGTCGCAGCGGGTTGTGACGGGTTCAGAGCGCGCGCCATCCGATGTCGTGCCTGCAAAACCCCTCCGGCCAGTCAATCGCATCGATCATGGCATAAGCGCGCGATTGCGCCTCTGCCAAGGTTGCACCCCGGGCCGTGACGTTCAACACACGGCCACCATTGGCGGCAAAAACCCCATCCATTGCGGTCGTGCCGGCATGAAACACCATCTGGGACGAGGTTTCGGGCAGGGCTTCAAGGCCGCGGATCATGCTGCCTTTGCTGTAGGTGCCCGGATAACCACGCGCAGCCATCACAACCGTCAAAGCGTGGTCATCGGCCCAATTGACCCGCGTTTTATCCAGTCGGCCTTCGGCACAGGCAAGCAACAAATCAAGCGTCTGTGCGCCCAGACGCATCATCAGCACCTGGGTTTCCGGGTCGCCAAAACGGGCATTGTATTCGACAAGCCGTGCCTGCCCCTTGTCGATCATCAACCCCGCATAGAGAAC
>JBKBOF010000032.1:0-23599 GCA_046294955.1 Paracoccaceae bacterium | reverse complement strand
CTCGGGCATTTCGGAACTGATGACCATCACCGCATAACCTTGCGCCGCAAGTTCACGCAGCAGTTTGTGGATCTCGGATTTGCTGCCCACGTCGATGCCCCGCGTGGGTTCGTCCACGATCAGCACCTTCGGGTGCATCGACAGCCATTTACCGATCACGATCTTCTGCTGGTTGCCTCCTGACAGATTGCCTGCCCGCGCCTTCCAACTTGGTGTCCGGATATCAAGGCGGTCACGATACTTGTCAAAAATCGCGGCTTCCGCGCTATGGGCGATGAAAGGTCCGGCCTTGAGATTGTCCACCTGTGGCAGGGTCATGTTGTCGCGGCAATTCATGCCCAGGATCAGACCCTGTCCCTTGCGGTCTTCGGGCACAAGGCTGATGCCGCGCGAAATCGCATCGGTGGGGGAATTGATCCGCACCGCATTCCCATCCAGCAGGATTTCTCCGGTAGAAGGGGTCCGCAGGCCGAACAGCGTCTCGGCAATCTCGGTCCGACCAGCGCCGATCAGCCCATAAAAGCCCAAAACTTCGCCGCAGCGCACCGTGAAGCTCACGTCCTGGAACAGCTTTCCACAGCTGAGACCACGCACTTCCAGCGCCACATCACCCAGATCGTGATGCACCGGGTTGCGGCTGAGGTCGAGCTTGCGGCCGATCATCATCTGGGTGACGGCTTCTTCATGCGTCTCTTTCGTGGCGACCGTGCCCTGATATTGTCCGTCACGCAGAACCGAGATGCGGTCGGTGATCTTGAAAATCTCTTCCATGCGGTGCGAGATGTAGATGATCCCGACGCCTTCTGCCTTCAGATCGGCAATCACATCGAACAGGACCACCTTTTCCGCGTCGGTCAGGGACGCGGTCGGTTCATCAAAGATCACCGCCTTTGCATCGACTGTCAGGGCACGGGCGATTTCGACCATTTGCTGGTTCGCAATCGAAAGGTCGCCCACGCGGGTCCTGGCATCAAAACCGACGTTCAGCTTTTTCAGGATCGCGTTAGTCCGTTCGGTCAGTTTGGCCCAATCCACGCGGCCGAAACTCTTGCGCGGCAACTCCCCCAGATAGATGTTTTCGGCCACGCTCAGTTCTTCGGCGAGGCTAAGTTCCTGATGGATGAAAACGATCCCCATGGCCTTGGCTTCCAGCGGGCCTGACATGGTAACCTTCCTGTCGCCCATGTAGATATCACCACTGTCGGGTTGGTAGATCCCGCCGAGCACCTTCATCGAGGTGGATTTCCCGGCACCATTTTCTCCCATCAGGGCATGGACCTCTCCGGGCATGACCGAGAAAGACACCCCATCGAGGGCGCGCACGCCGGGGAAGGTCTTGACGATGTTTTCAAGACGCAAAACAGGTTCGGTCATACCTTCAACTCCTCTTTGCCTTTGGTGTTCAGTTGGCGATCCAGGAACAGAACGGCGATCAGGATCAGACCGATGACAAGGTTCACCGTTGACGTGTCTGCACCGATATGGCCCAGCCCCTTGCGCAAAAGCTGAATTGCAATGACGCCGCCGAAAGTGCCTATCACGTTGCCCGCGCCGCCAGTGATCTTGGAACCACCCAACACAACGGCAGTGATCACCCAAAGTTCGTAGAGCTGACCGTCATTGGGGTTCACCGACCCACTTTCAGAATAGAAGACAACCGCCGAAAGTGCCGCGAGAAAGCCGATGATCGCGAAGTTGATCATCATGTGCGGGCCGACCCGGATGCCCGCGTTGACGGCCGCCTCGCGGTTGTTGCCAATGGCATAGGCATTGCGACCATGCACCGTCTTGGCCATGACGAACCAGATCACCAGCGTGACGACCAGCAAGAACCATGATGCGGTGGCAAGGCCGAGAAACTTCGCCTCGGCAAAGTCAACAAGTGTCCAGTTCAGATGGCTTGTCGGATTCTCGCCATTGAACATGAAAACAATGCCCCGGAAGCCGAGCATTGACCCAAGTGTGACGATAAAGGCATCAACCCCGGTTTTCCATACGATAAGCCCGTTGAGCGCGCCAAGCAGCGTGCCAACCGCAAGGGCCAGCAGCCAGGCCACCGGGATCACCCAGTCGCCAAGCCCTGCAAAGATCGGCCATGTCATGCTGCTCAGCAGAATGATCGCCGCAATCGCGTAGATGGCACCCACCGACAGGTCGATGTTGCCATTCACCATCACGATCGTCATCCCCATCGCAATGATCCCGATCGGGGCCGCCTGCTTGAGCAACAGCAGCATGTTTTCGTAATCCATGAATGCCTTGTTGGACAGCGACAGGAACTCTCCCGCGACGGAGAAGAAGATCAGTTCGAGAACGATAAAGCCCCAGATTGCGCCGGTCTTGAGTGTGTTTGACATTTTTCCCGGTTGCATCGCCGCCCCTCCCTAAGCCAACGGTGACCAAAGCTTGCCGCGCTTGACAGCGATATCAAGCCAGACGGCAAGGATGATGATCCCCCACGTCAACACGAACTGGACGTAGAATTGCAGCCCCATCAGCAAAAGACCGTTCTGGATGAACCCGAGGATCAGCACGCCGATGATGGTCTTGAATATTGTGCCGGCCCCGCCCAGAAGCGACGCCCCCCCAAGGATGACCGCAGCCAGCACGGCAAGTTCCAGCCCCTGACCCACCGTGTTCTGAGAGCCAAGCGAACGGCTGGCCTGGATCAACCCGGCAGTCGCCACGCAGCCCGAGGAGATCAGGTAGCACATGAAAACTGTCCGCGCCCGCCGGATGCCTGAAAACGTGGCCGCAGTACCGCTTCCGCCTACCGCATAGACCTTGCGCCCGAAGGGGGTCTTGGAAAGGACGATTCCCAGAATGATCGCCAGCGCGATGAAGATAAGGATCGGCACCGGAATACCAAAAGCGGTGCCCTGCCCGAACACACCGAACCAGGTGTCCCCCTTGTTGGCGATGTCCATGTTTTTGCCACCCGAATAGGTCAGCGTCAGGCCGTGGATCGCTGACAGCATCCCAAGCGTTACGATCAGCGAATTGAGTCGTAAGTATCCGACCAGAAACCCGATGAAAGCCCCCAAACAAAGCGTCATCGCAAACATCGCGGGAATGGCAAGGGCCGGTCCGATCTTGTCGTGCAGATCGAGGACGACAATGGTCGAGAAAGACATCATGGAACCGACCGAAAGATCGAGGTTCCCACTGATGACCACGAAGGTCACGCCCAAAGCCATGACTCCCAGAATGGTCGAGGACCGCATCACACTGAGAACATTGTCCGGTGACAGGAATTTGGGATTGGCAAAGGTAAATGCGACTATGAACGCTGCAAACGCAATCAGGATACCCTGTCGTGCCAGTATGCTGCCGATCTGTTGTTTGGTCATTGTTGCCATGATCCCCTCCCCTAGGTCGCTGGCGGTCCTTGTCGTGCTGGTCGGTGCTCCTCCCCGACACCGACGGTCAAATTAGGGTCATCCCTCCGTCAATCATGACGATTTGCCCGGTCATGTAGTCACTGTCTCTTGATGCAAGGAATGTCGTCGTTCCGGTGATGTCCTGCGGCACCGCCACGCGGCCTTTCAAGATTTCTGCCGAAAACTCCTCCATCGCTTGCCCGGGTCTCTGGGATGCCCCGATTGCAAGCAGGTCTTGATCGACCTGATCCCACATTTCGGTGGCCACCACGCCGGGCGCAAAACCTGTTACGGTGATGCCGTGTTTCGCCAGATCGCGCGCACCTGACTGCGTCAGTGCCACAACCGCAAATTTCGAGGCGCAATAGGGCGCGACGTTGCCAAAGCCCTGGCGACTGGCGATGGAGGCGGTGTTGATGATCTTGCCGCCGCTGCCTTGCGCAATCATCTGGCGCGCGGCTTCCTGCATGCCGATCAGGCAACCCAATCCGTTCACCCCCATGATGAAATTCCAATTTTGTTCGGTCACATCCATGAAATTCATCGGCTTGTTCACGCCGGCATTGTTGAACTTCACGTCGAGACGCCCGAACATTTCAACAGTATGGGCGATCATGGCCCTGACCTGTTCGCGGTCGGTAACATCCACCTGTGCAGAGGTGATGGCTTTGCCCCCCTCCCGGATGCGGCTTCGGTTGGCCTCCGCCACTTCGGCCACCTTCGGCCCGTTTATATCGGCAAAGCAAACCTTTGCACCTTCGTCCAGCAGCGCCTCGCCAATGGCGCGTCCGATCCCTTGCGCAGCGCCCGTCACGATGCAGACGCGGTCAGTAACACGCCCCATAGTCCATCCCAATCTGAAATTTAGCTGAAACTGAAACATGCGGGGTGCGGCCTTGGCCCACCCCGCAAGATCATGGCACCTCAGAACACCGGCTTGGTGTAATCGCCCATATTGTCCTGAGTGATTTTGGGTGTGTCGAAGTAATTCAGGAACGGCACTTCGGCGCCACTGAGAACATCAATTGCCGTTTTCAACGCTGCTTCTGCGTCATCCACCGGCGACTGGTAGATCGAGCCCCAGTAGTCTCCGGCGGCCATCGCCTCATACCCGACAGCAAAGTTCGTGGCCCCGACGAATATGATCCCGTCTCGGCCCGCGGCCTTGGCCGCGTTGAGCGCGCCCACGCCCATGTTGTCGTCGCCCGCATAGACGCCGTCGATGTCATCATATTTGACGAGGAAGGCTTCCATCACCTGCTGCGACTTCTCGCGGTTCCAGTCGCCCGGTTGCGTGTCGAGCACGGTGACATTGGGGCAGACTTCGGGAAGGCGGTCCTCGAAACCCTTGGCGCGCTCGATGGCGGTGGTGTAGCCAGGCTGGCCCGTGATGTGCACCACCTTCGCCTCGTTCTCGACGCCCATGGCCGTGAACTTCTCGCACATGATCTCTGCCGAGCGCGCGCCCTGGGTGATATTGTCGGGGCCAGAGAACGATTTGACGAAGCTGAACCCCGCTTCGGCGATGTTCGAGTTGGTCACAATGACTGGAATACCGGCCTGGTGTGCCTTGCGGACGGCGGGGATCACCGCCTCGCCATTCGTCGGCCAGATGATGATGGCGTCAACGCCTTGCTGGATCAGGTCTTCGATCTGCGCAATCTGGCGCGCCACATCGCCGCCGGCGTCCAGAACAACGGCTTCGACATCGGGGTTGGCCTCGGCTGCGGCGATGAAGGCCTTTTCATAGGTTGTCTGGTAACTGTCGACGCCGACGTTGTTCTGGGTAATGCCGATCTTCATGGTCTCGGCTGACGCGGCGCCGGCCAAAGCCAGAACGGCGGTCGATGCTGCAAACATGTTGCGAAGCTTCATTTGTCTCTCCTCCCGTTTGATGACGTTGTCATCTTTTCTTCCGATGCGCCCGACCCGGACGCCCGAACACCATTCGGCACGCCGAACGATTGAACGGCACCTTGCCAGCCTGACTCGCAGCGGGCTGCATCAGATAAATCCATTTTGAACATCTTTCTCTCTAAAGTGGACATTTTTTCGATATGCTCTGAAGGCCAACTTGGACATTTTGAGGAGTAAGGCCCGTGGTCGAAATCGTTTCATCCAAGCCGGACAATTTTCCTGAACCACAAAAACTTCGGTTAGCCAGAAGGCACGAGACCAAAATGAGCGTCATGGAAAGACATGGTCAAAGCAAGCCGGTTTCGCCACAGGCGCATACCGAAACGCTTGAGATGCTGTCCTTTCTGGACGCGTTCAGTGACGAGTTGGAGGACGCCCTGGGCCTCATCGCACCAAATGCGTATCTCCGTATGGTGCTGCATCTTCTGCATGGCAATTTCGAAGCCAAGATCGTGACACCAAGTTCGCTGATCAGCGCAAGCCGTGTGCCCTATGGAACGGCGAACCGCCGCATGAAGGAGATGATCGACGAAGGCCTGATCGAAATGCGCCCCCGGACAAGGACCGGCAAGACGTTTTCGATGCATCCCAGTGCAAAGCTTCTGGCGCAATGGATGCAGCTTTCCGGTCGCCTGCGTCGCCTTGCCCTGACCCGCTTGGGCGGTCAGTCCGAAACCGCGAACACCCAAGACTACTATTTTGGCGGCAGCTACGCCGCCGCGCAGTCAATCCCCCCTTTGCGCGTTCTGCCCGAACCATTGAAGGTGCCGGGCGGCATCCGAGTGCTCGTCCATGGTGATCCGACCTTCATGGTGATGGAAAACCTCAAGCGTCAGTTCGAGCAGGTCATCGGGACCGACATCAGCCAGCGTGCGTTTTCGATCGACCGGTTGCGCGAAGAGGCATTGCGGAACGCCACGCGCGATCGCAGCCGCTATGACATCATCGCAGTTGATTTGCCATGGGTTGGGGAGTTTGTGGAAAAAGGCGTTCTCATGCCGTTGGAACAGATCATGGATCTGTCGCGGCTTGATCCGGCCGATTTCCACACCGCAGGTTGGAAGGGTGGCCACTGGGGCGGGCGGGCCTACGGTGTCCCTGCCCAGACAACGCCAGAGGTCTTGTTCTACCGCCGCGACATGTTTGCCGAGGCTGGCCTCGAACCGCCAGCCACGACCGATGCGCTGCTTCACGCGGCCAGAACACTGCATGACCCACGCCGTGGTCGCTACGGAATTGCCTGGAATGCCGCGCGGGGAACGGCACTTGGCCACACTGTTCTGATGACATTGGCTGATTTCGGACAACCGATCCTGAACCTGCCAAGCATCGCAGGTGGCTTTGACACGGACCTGCTGGCGGCCGGTGGCTATCACGCGACGATCGACACCGATGCCGGGTTGCAGGCGGCCGAATTCCTGATGGAACTGATGAACTATTCCCCGCCCGATATCCTGTCGATGTCGTGGTACGAAAGGGTCCGGCCCTATGCCAGAGGCAGCGTCGCGATGGCCTATGGCTATACGCTGCTGGCCCCCTATTTCGAAGTGGATGAAACATCGCCTGCCTTTGGGCAGACCGGGTATTTGCCGCATCCGGCTGGCCCGGGTGCCAGTCCGATCGCACCTGTCGGTGGCTACATCATGGGTATTCCTGCAAATCTGGCACCGGAACGGATCCCTGCGGCTGTCGAAGCCCTGACCGTCTTTACCTCGCCCGAAGCCCAAAAACTCTATGTCCAGAACGGTAGCCGCACCAGCCCGCGCTACTCGGTCGGATCCGATCCCGAGGTGCGCAACGCCTCGGTGATTTTCGAGGCGGTGGACGGAATGTCCTCGCGCGACGAGCTGCAATTCTGGCCCCGGCCACCCGTGCCCGAAATCTGCGACATCATCCAGATCTGCGGCGAGGAATTCCACGACATGTTGCGCGGGATTATTACCCCGCGTGACGCTTTGCGCAAGGCCCAGGACCGGGCCGATGCGCTGATCCGACAACACGACTGACCGTGATCTGAGGAGGAAATCACAATGGATCCCAATCGTCTGAAAGGTAAGAACATCCTGATCACCGGTGCCGCCCGCGGCATGGGTGCTGCAAACGCCGAAGCCTTTGCGGCACAGGGTGCCAATGTGTGCCTCGGGGATCTCGATCTTGATGAAGCCCAAAAGATGGCCGATCAGATCAACACCGCCGGAAACGGCAAGGCCATCGCCGTCCGTATGGATGTCACCAAACGCCAAGACAATGCCGCCGCCGTTGCCGAGACGGTCGAGGCATTCGGATCGATCAATGTCGGGGTATTCAACGCCGGGCTGAACAAACCCCGTTTCTTCATGGATATCGATGAAGAGAACTGGGATTTGATCATGACGGTCAATACCAAGGCGATGTGGCTGGGGATGCAGGAAACTGCGCGCCAGATGATCGCCCAGGGCCCGATGGAAGATCACCCTTACAAGATCATCAACGTGGGCTCAATCGCATCGCGAAAACCGCTGATTGACGTGACCGTCTACTGCACGTCCAAATACGGTGTGCTGGCCTTGACCCATTGCGGTGCTTTGGGGCTGTCTGAGCACAATATCACTGTCAACGGCTACGCCCCCGGCGTCGTTGTGACGCCCCTTTGGGAACAACTGGACAAGGACCTCGTCGACATCGGCTTCAAGCAACGCGAGGGCCAAGCCTACGATGATATCGTCCGCGATGCGTTGCAGATCAAGCGCGTGTCCTATCCCAAGGATATCATCGGCACAGCGTCTTTCCTTGCCAGTGACGACAGCGACTACATGACCGGCCAGATGGTCCATATCGACGGCGGCTGGTGCATCCAGTAACGCGTCGCGTTTCACGCAAATTTCAACCTTTCAACGGGTCCGCACCGCGCACCCGAAGGAGAACCATATGTCTCGCGCCCTCATGCCCAACCTGCTGACACCGAAAGATCTTGAACCCAATTGGGAATGGCGCGAGCGCCTTCCGGCCTGGGGCCACATGTCAGTCGATTTCGAGCGCCGTATCGACCATGACCGCTTGCGCCGTTATCGCCTGGCGCGCACCCGTCAGGCACTTCAGGCGTCCAACGCGGGCACCCTGCTGTTGTTCGATGTGAACAATATCCGCTATGTCTCGGCCACCAAGATCGGTGAATGGGAACGGGACAAGATGTGCCGTTTCTGCCTGCTGACCGGCGATGACAGCCCCTATGTCTGGGATTTCGGCTCTGCCGCAATGCACCACAAGCGTCACGCGGACTGGCTGGAGCCCGATCACTGCCTTGCCGGTGTGGTTGGCATGCGCGGGACGATCCCACCCGAGTTCGGCCTGATGCAGAAATATGCCAAGCAGATCGCGGGTCTGATCCGCGATGCGGGCATGGCTGACATGCCGGTCGGCGTGGATTACGCCGAAACCGCCATGTTCCATGCCCTGCGCGAGGAAGGCATCAACGTCGTGGACGGACAGCAGATCATGCTGGCAGCGCGCGAGATCAAGAATTGGGATGAAATCCAGCTTTTGACCCAGGCAGCCGCGATGGTCGATGGCGTCTATCACATGATCTATGAAGAGCTGAAGCCGGGGGTGCGCGAGAACGACATCGTCGCCCTGTCCAACAAGATGCTTTATGAAATGGGATCGGACGACGTCGAGGCGATCAACGCCATTTCCGGCGAACGCTGCAATCCGCACCCGCACAACTTTACCGACCGGTTGATCCGCCCCGGCGATCAGGCCTTCTTTGACATTCTGCAAAGCTATCAGGGCTATCGCACCTGTTATTACCGCACCTTCAACGTGGGTCGGGCAACACCGTCGCAGAACGATGCCTATGTCAAAGCCCGCGAATGGATCGACGCGTCGATTGCAATGATCAAACCGGGCGTGACCACAGACAAGGTGGCCGCCGTGTGGCCGACGGCCGAAAGCCTTGGCTTTCCCAATGAGGATGCGGCCTTCGGGCTTCAGTTCGGGCACGGTCTGGGCCTTGCCCTGCACGAACGCCCGATCATCAGCCGCGCGATCAGCATGGACCACCCGATGGAGATCAAAACGGGCATGGTCTTTGCGCTGGAAACCTATTGCCCCGCCACCGACGGCTATTCCGCCGCCCGGATCGAGGAGGAGGTCGTCGTGACCGAAAAGGGCTGCGAAGTGATCAGCCTTTTCCCGGCCGAGGACCTGCCCATCGCGAACCGGTATTGACGATGGCCAATCCCTTCGATCTGACGGGGCGCAAGGCGCTTGTCACCGGTGGGGCCACCGGCATTGGCGAGGGCATTGCCCTTGCCCTTGCGCAGGCCGGGGCCGACGTGGCGCTGACCTATCGCAGCCACCAGACCCAAGACACCCTTGCGAAAATCGAGGCGCTGGGGCGAAAGGCTGCTGCGGTTCAGGCCGATTTCACCGCGATAGACGAAGCGGCGGCAGAAAAAGTGATCGCTTTTGCCGCCGATGCGCTGGGGGGCCTCGATATCCTTGTCAACAATGCAGGCATTATCCACCGCGAGGACTCGGTCGATCTGTCGCTGGCTGACTGGCAACGCGTGATGTCCGTCAATCTCGATTCCGTCTGGCTGCTGTCACAGGCCGCCGGCAAACGGATGGTGGATCAAGGGGCGGGCAAGATCATCATCGTCTCGTCGGTTTTGGGGTCGCAGGGTGGATTGCGGGTCCCCGCCTATGCATCCAGCAAACATGCCGTGATCGGCCTGACCCGGGCGCTTTGCAACGAATGGGCAAGCTCTGGCGTCAACGTCAACGCCATTGCGCCCGGCTATACCGCCACCGACAACACACAGGCGCTGCGGGATGATCCCGAACGGTCGCGCGCGCTGCTTGAACGCATCCCCGCAGGACGCTTTGCCGAAACGCACGAGATTGCAGGGGCCGCCGTTTTCCTCGCTTCCGATGCTGCCGCCTATTGCCATGGCAGCACCGTGACCGTGGATGGCGGCTGGCTTGCCCGCTGAAAGGACAAAATGGAACAGCCACTTCATGGGAAAACCGCCCTTGTGACCGCCGCGGGCAATGGCATCGGGCGTGCCTCGGCCGAGGTTTTGGCCGCGCGCGGCGCCACAGTGATTGCCACGGATATCGACGGTGCCGCTGTCAGCGCCGTCGCCGAAGGGTCCGACCGGATCACGGCGCACAGGCTGGATGTGCTGGATGCGGGCGCCGTTGCCGCTTTGGTCAGTGCCAGCCCGCCCATCGACATCCTGGTGAATTGCGCGGGCTGGGTGCATGACGGCTCGATCCTCGATTGCGACGACGCAGCATGGGACCGATCCTTTGACCTGAACGCCAAAGCCATGTTCCGGCTGACAAAAGCGGTGCTGCCCGCCATGCTGGAACGGAAGTCGGGCTCGATCATCAACATCGCCTCCATCGTCTCCAGCCTGAAAGGCGCGCCGCGACGGTTTGCCTATGGTGCCTCAAAGGCGGCTATCATCGGCATGACCAAGGCGATTGCCGCCGATTTCGTGAAAGACGGTATCCGCTGCAACGCCGTCTGCCCCGGCACAGTGGAAAGCCCGTCGCTGAAAGAGCGCCTCGCGGCGACCGGCGACTTTGACAAGGCGCTGGCCGATTTCAGGGCGCGTCAACCCATGGGCCGCTTGGGCAAACCCGAGGAGATCGCTGAACTGGTCTGCTATCTGGCCGGGGATTTGTCCGCCTTCACGACCGGGCAGGCCTTTGCCATCGACGGCGGGTGGTCGCTCTGATGCGCCTTGATCGTGCGGCGTCAATTTCCGATCTGCGCGCCATGGCCAAGCGCCGGATTCCCCGCTTTGCTTTTGATCTTGTCGATGGCGGAGCGGAATCCGAGCGCAACATGCGGCGCAATGTCGAAGCCTTCGAAGAGGTGGAACTGACCCCCCGCTACATGGTCGATGTCTCACAGATCGACACAGGCACCTCGCTGTTCGGTCGGACCTACAACCAACCGTTCGGAATGGCGCCCATCGGCATGCTGAACGCCTTCTGGCCCGATGCCGACCTGACACTGGCCCGTCTTTGCAAGCGCGAGAACATTCCGTATGTCGCGAGTTCGGCCGCCTCGACAACCATGGAACGTCTGGCAGAGGCGGCTGACGGAAACGGCTGGTTCCAGCTTTACGTCTCCGGTGACAAGAACGTCACCGAAAGCCTGATCTCGCGGGCCGAGAGTGCAGGATATGACGTTTTGGTGGTGACCGCAGATGTCCCCGCAGCAGGCAAACGCGATCGGGACATCCGCAATCAGCTAAGTGTGCCGTTCCGATTTACACCAGAGGTTATCTTGCAACTTGTGACCAACCCGACCTGGTCGCTTACAAGTCTTCGGCATGGAAAACCCAATATCGCCAACTATGCCGATCTGCTGAAAGCGGCCACGTCCTATGCGGATGTGCAAAAAACCCTCATTACCCCCGGCTTCACATGGGATGACCTCGCCCGCCTGCGCACGCGATGGAAGGGTCGCCTTCTGGTGAAAGGCGTCCTGCATCCCGATGACGCACTCCATTGCGCCGAGATTGGCTGCGACGGGATCGTCGTGTCGAACCACGGCGGGCGGCAGGTGGCCTTTGGCCCGCCGACCATCGAGGCCTTGCCGGGGATCGCCCGGGCTGTGGGTGACCGAATGAAGATCATTCTGGATAGCGGCATCCGGCGCGGCGCCGATCTGTTGCGCGCCAAAGCTTTGGGTGCAAACTTTGCGTTTGCGGGTCGTGCCTTGGCATATGGCGTCGGGGCTGGCGCAGCCCAAGGTGCTGATCGCGCCATGGATATCCTCAAACTGGAACTTGTGCGGGCGCTTGGGCAACTGGGGGCAACGTCATTCGACTCTGTTGGGCCGTCGGATATCGCGATCCGGCCGCCGCGCTGATGGACGCACGAGCGCCTCGGGCGCACGCCGCTTTGAACAGTCGTTGTGTATCTTCGATCCGGCACAACGAACCGTGGCACCTTCGGGATGCGGACAAACGACCTTTGTCGGAGCGAGGATGATGATAGGGGTGGAATCGCAGAACTCCAACCGACGCATAACAGCAAACCGAACCAATTCCTGCCTTGCCAAGGTCTCCGACCGGGACTCTCCGCTGCAAGATTCAAGCTTTGTCTTGTACGAGTGACCGCTTTGGAGGCAATTTAACTCCCCGCACATACGACCTGAGCAGCAGATTTGGGCCGTTCGCTTCGGTAGAGAGAACGGCCGCCTTGGCAGACAACGGGCATGTCAGGCAGACGCGATGACGGTCCCCATCAACTCCCCGGTCATTTCTGCGGAGAATGTGCTTGCGCCCTTCTCGCGCAAGGCTCTGATCTTCTCCACGGCAGTATTCCGCGTCGCCTCGTCGGGATAGACCGAGATGATCGCGCTGGTGTCTTTGCCAGTTTGAACCGTCATCGCCTGCGTCGCCCCCAATGCTCGAAGAGCCGGCATGAACTGATCCTGCATGATCTTGGCCATTTCAGCGGCATCCATATCAGCACCCATTCTCCACGTAGAAATCGTCGCAAAAGCCATTCTACTTCTCCCTGAAAAATCCGCGCCGAAGGCAGCTCGGCCAGTCATGCATATCACAGGCGATAGGTCCTCTTCCATTAAGTTGGCGACGGCGAAGTATTGTTATGTGGCTCGCCATGCAACGTCGCCGCTCTTGCCCCTGTACCGACGCACGGATCGAAAGGACTTGGGATCCGGTAGGCCCCGCAGAGACTGGCAACCGGGCCGCAGTCGCGCAAGAGCGACGCACACCGAGCAGGCGCGCTTGCCTAGAAACCGACCGGCCTCTTGCGGAAAACTGCGCTCTCGGCTGACCGTCGGCTCTGGGCCAATCTTACTCGGCTAGATCATCCATGCTCACCCCGAGCGCATCAGCTAAGGCGCGCAGGGTGGCAACAGAGCCCTGCTTTCTGCCGGTCTCGATCTCGGCCACCGTCACGCGGTTCACGCCCGCTTTTTCAGCCAAGGCTGCTTGGGTGATCCCGCGCAGGTCGCGGTAAACGCGCAGCGTGCTTTCGCCACTCAGCAGGCGGTGCGCATAGTCCGGTGGGATCAACTCCTCCTCGCCTGCCGCCAGCGCAGCCTTGACGCGGTCGTAGTTTTGCAAATCGGCCAGATCTTCGGCAGAAGTCCGCAGGCGGTCATATTCTTCGCGCGGGATCGTCACCATTTCGGTCATGTCATCCCCTTTCAGTCGTAGATTCCACTTCGCGGGTCGATTTCCAGAACGGCCAGCACATTGCCCTGATCGTCCATGATCACCCGCCAATCCCCGACACGAAGCCTGATCCCCTCTCGGCCTGTCAGGGATTTCACGGTGTTGGCCTGCGAGGCTGGATCTGTCGCATACGCCTCAACTTGGTGCGGATCAGCTGATGCGCCCTCGATGTTCTTGCGCGTGGATTGGTACGGGATGGATGCCGCTGCACTTATAGCGGCCAGCTTGGATGCTCTTTCAAAATGGAGATCGACAGTATCAATCAGACCGCTGACGTACATCAGCCGTTCCCCTCCTTTGGGTTCGGGATCGGTTGGTCAGTGCTTTTTCATGCCACCGCCAATGCTTCGGTTCGCACGATACCTATCCGATTGCCACTTTCGTAACGGCGGGTTTTTCGAAGAGCATTTTTCTGTAGTCTTGGTACTGTTCGATCAGGGTGCACCAATATTCAAGGCCAATGGACAGCATTCACTTTTCAGATTTTGTTCTGCAGCGCCGGACCCGGCAGCTGACCCGTGCCTTGGACATCGTGCCGATTGGCGCGCGGGCCTTTGATCTTTTGGACCTTTTGATAACCCATCGCGACCGGGTGGTCAGTCGGGATGAGATCATGGCCACGGTCTGGCCTGGCGTGGTGGTGGGCGAGAACAATCTGAACGTGCAGGTGGCAAACCTGCGAAGGGTCTTGGGTTGCGAGGCGATCCTGACCGTGGCGGGACGGGGTCTTCGCTTCGGGCTGACGGTCGAGGACGCAGATGCGCCGGATCTGCCGGACCGGCCATCGGTCGTTGTCCTGCCGTTTAATAATCTTGGAGGCGACCCGGATCTGGAATGGTTCGCCGACGGATTCGTCGAGGATGTCACGACCGAACTATCGCGCTTTCGCGATCTGTTTGTAGTCGCCCGCAACTCGGCCTTCGTCTATCGGCAAGGGCCGCGCGACCTGCGAGCCATCTCGCGTGACCTCGGTGTGCGCTATGCCGTCGAGGGCAGCGTCCGCGCGACGTCCGATCGCGTCAGGGTCACGGCGCAGTTGATCGATGCTACGACCGGTGGCCATGTCTGGGCCGAGAATTTCGACCGGGAGCTTGTCGCGCATTTCAACACGCAGGCGCGGGTGGCGCGGGCGATCGTGGCCTGCCTCGCCCCGCAGATCGATCGCGCCGAGGCCGAGCGGATCCGCGTCACCCGGCTGGAAAACCTGACGGCGCGGGGATTGGCACTGCGCGGTTGGTCAGCCATTTCGGCAGGTGACATGGCCTATGATCGCAGCGCACGCGACCAGGCGGATAACCTTGCGCGGCAGGCGCTCGCATTGGACCCGGCGTCGGGTCTGGCATGGCGGGTGTTGGCATGGGTGGCCTGGTGGCATGTCTATCACGCCACGACAGAGTCGGTACCCGACACCCTTGCCCAAGGGATCGACGCAGCAACCCGGGCCATTGTCGCGGACCCGACCGACCATCACGCGCGTCGTCTGCGCGCACAATTGCATTTCATGCGCGACGATTCCGCCATAGGCCTTATGGAACTGCGCTTGGCGCATGACCTCAATCCGAACTGTGCACTGACGCTGTGCTGGCTGGGCCTTTATGAGGCGCGCGACGGCGATGTCGCCCTTGGCGTCACCCTGGCCGAGGCAGGTTTGCGGCGCAGCCCGCGCGATCCGGCGCGCGGATCCATGCTGTGCGCCGCGGGGTTCGCGCAATTCGCTGCGGGCGACTATGATGCAACGGTCAAGGCTGCGGATGCGGCCTTGGCCGAGGCTGCGAATGGCGCCACGCCCCTGATCCTGGGAACCATCGCCCATATCGGTGCTGGCCGGATCGACAAAGCCTCTGTGCTGTTCCACAGGCTTGCGCAAACCGCCCCGAAACTGACCGAGGCGCGACTGGCGGGGCGTTGGCTCAGCTCGAACGCAGATTATCTTGAACGCGCCCATACGTTCTTTCGCGTTGCAGCCGGGCTCGCCCCGCCCGAGGCTGCAGACGCCTTGCGCAATCCGGCAGATTGACCGGCCGAAACAGGAATTGCAGCTGGACTCCAAGGGCTTGGCGGATCAGTCGGATTGCCGCAGGAAGAACACCTTTGAGACGATCTGCCAGCGGCCTTCGTACCGTAACAGCGTCAGCGTGTCATCGTAATGCGCGCCAAGCCAGATGTCTTCTACCCGAACCCGCGCCACATCCCCGACAACCGATATCGCATTGATGACGTACCACGGCGACGGATCCGGCACCATGACTGACGCCGCGATGGTGGTGATGAAATCCTCACGGGTTTCCCATTCCAGCCAGTCCTCAAGGTGCCCGATGCTGCCATGGCAAACAAGCATTCACGCGCAAATGTGCGGATCGTTTTAGATCTTTTTAGCCAGGCAAGTAGGCAGCGCGCGCGCCTTGCAGTCTGATCGTAAAGGGCAGCCCCTGTAACACGCAGCAATGAGACATGCATGCCCGCTCCGGCGGTCTGACGATCTGATGCGCGAGGCCGCCTGTCAGGACGGACGCCACCGCGCCCGCATAGAGGAAAACCGCGCAGGGCTGATATTCGACCACGCGTCCTTCACCCGCCTGCGCGCGCGGCGCAACCATGGGGACCCCCTTTGCCGACCTGCCGGAAAGGGTCCTGGTATGAAACTGAAGGATGAGGTTCAGGGACTGGGGAATGCGCCCGCTGAACAAAGGACAGAACTGACCGCGGCAGCCGTCAGATCCGCCTGACAAACGTATTGGAAACAAAGGAGCTGAAATCATGACCGACACCAAAACCGCACAGAAGTTCTTTGAGGCCTGTGAAACCGGGGCTGGCTGGGACGGCTGCAAGGCGTTCTGCACCGAAAACGCCACCTTTTCATGCCAGTCTGACGCACTCGCCGGGGTGACGACCCTCGCAGGCTATGCCGATTGGATGAAGGGTCTGCTGACACCGATCCCCGATGGTCACTACGAATTGAAGGCCTTTGCGGCGGATCCGGGGCGCGGCACGGTTGTGGCGGCAGCAGTCTTCCACGGCACCCAGACCGGACCGGGTGGGCCGGTTCCGCCCACCGGCAAGACCGTCGCGGCAGACTATGCCTATGTGATGCGCTTCACCGATTCGAAAATCGACCACATGACAAAGATCTGGAACGCCGATCATTCGTTAAAAGCCCTCGGCTGGGTGTAACGCCTGTGGGGCAGGGCACCCCGCATCTGGACGCGGGCTGTGGTATGGGGACGGCGGCGGCACTGTCGGCTTCGCCCGGCGCGCGGGACGCAGGGATTGATGCGGCCAAAGGCATGCTGGCGATTGGTCGCCACAACCGATTGAAAGGAAACCCGATGAACGACATCGAAAAGACCGTCCGACAGTTCCACGAAAGCTGGGATCTGCGCGACCCTGAACGCGGCGTCGCAGTCATTGCCGAAGAGTGCCGGTTCGAGGACGTCGCACGCGGCGAGGCGCAGACCGGGCCGGACGGCTACCGGATGGACTATCACCGCTGGCGCGCGGCTTTTCCCGATGGCGAGGTCAAGGTCGTCAACGTCATCACCGGCGCTGAGGGTTGGGCTGTTGTGGAGTTCCTGAACCGTGGCACCCAGACCGGCCCGCTGCACTCCAGCCTTGGCGATTTCCCGCCCTCTGGCCGCAGGATGGAGGTGCGCTATTGCTCGGTCATGCGGGTGCAGGGTGGCAAGGTGGTCGAAGGACGCGACTACTATGACAGCGCCAGCATTGCCCGTCAGCTTGGGCTGGTGAGGTGACGGCGACACACTTCGCAGCAACACCGAGATGCAGGCGCAACATCGCGGCTTCGGCTACCAACATCGAGATGCAGACGGTGTATCAGAGTGTCGGCTTGCGCTTCACCGACCCGCATCCCGAAAGTGGCTCGGTCAGGACGACCCGCAGGCCGCCGTGAACCTTGTGTTCCTGCAACCCGACCTTTGACGCCGCAATGATGGAGACAGGCATGCCCGCCAATCCGGACCCCCCCGCCGCATCTATGCTGACGCTGTTTCCGACAGCTCCCGCTGGGCGGCGTTCGTGCCGCGCGCGGGGGATATCGTGGTCTCTACCCCACCAAAGTCAGGCACCACCTGGGTGCAAGCAATCCTCGCCATGCTCATTGCGGGCGACCCGGACGTGGGCGCGCAGATCTCGATGAAATCGCCTTGGATCGACATCAACATTCGAGATCTCGGCGAGGTCATGGCGCGGCTTGAAGCGCAGGATCACAGGCGGCAGGTCAAGACGCACACGCCTTTTGACGGGATCCCCTTCTGGCAGCACATTCGATATGTCACGGTTTATCGTCACCCGATTGACGTCCATTTTTCGTATCGCAAGCACCTGGCCAATATGGCCCGTGACGTCGGGCAGGCCCCGCTGTCCGAAAACCCGTCCGACAGCTTTCGCGAGTTTCTGGCCGAAGACGTCGATCATCGCGGCCTTGGACCGATCCTTGACCATTACCTTTGCACATTGGCGCGCGAGCCGCGCGAGGCTCTGATCCGCCTGCATTACGCCGATATGCTGCGCGACCTGCCGGGTGCTGTGGCGTCGCTGGCAGCCCATGTCGGCATCGCGCATCCGGCCGAGCTTATGGCGGCCATCACCAAGGCCGCGACATTTGCCAGCATGAAAGCCAACGCGGACCGCTTCACGCCGTCAGCAGGTCAGGGCTTCTGGAAAGCCGACGCAGGCTTTTTCGACAGCGCGACATCAAAGAAATGGGAAGGCCAGCTGACTGCAGGCGACCTGGCTGCCTATGACGCGAAGCTGGATGCCGTGCTGTCAGCCGGGGAACGCGCCTGGCTGGAATGGGGCGGCGCCCCCCGTCGGTGACGGACCGCATCAAGGTCTCATACCCCTTCACGGCCTCAGATCACGTTCCCCTTCCACGTCGTTCAACCCGACCGAACGACAGCCAGAAAGGCCGGGACCCGATGAGAAGCGACTTTTTCGGAAATGACCAGCAGCGCGCCATCCTGCGGCGCGGCCGGGGGCTGGCTGCCCTGTTGGAGCAGGATGCGCGCTTTAGCTACTATGGTCGCACAGTTGGTCTTATCGGGCCGGAAGACGGAGACATTGACCATCTTGCCACATTGGCCATCGTTCAGGGCAACACGAACTACGGCGCTGTCCCGTCAGGCCGGGTTGACGCGGTCAAGGCGGCGATGCGGGCCCGTGGGCTGGAGCCCATGCAGTATGACAAGTGGGAAGGGGCAGGGTCCGCCATCGTGGCAGCCCGGCATGTGATCGCAACCACGGCACTGCCCGAGGACCTGACCTTGGTCCGTCTGGAAGCTTCGACGCCGGATCAAGTGATGGCGTCAATGGCGCAGATGGCCCTCGACTGCGGCGTCTTGCCGCTTTGTGGAGAGGTCTTGCGCGGTCTTTACCGGCCTGCCGTATGTCTGGTTGCCATGGACCGCGAGGCAAATGTGGTTGCCTGCGCAGCGTCCTGCGCATTTGCACATCCGGAACACGCCGGACACGGGAAACAGGCATGGTGGGGGATGCTGGCAACCCATCCCACGCGGCGGAGTCATCGGTTGTCGCTCATCCTTGGCGCCCATGTCCTGCTCGAGATGGAGAACCGCTTTGGTTGCGGGCGTTCATGACCGGCGTCGAACCGGGCAACGCGCCATCAGAATCTATCTGCGCCCGGATCGGACTGTCGCGCGGGGCATTTGCAATCATCGCATGCACCGATCGGCAGGCGCTGGCCAGCGGACGGATGACAAAATAGCCTCGGCATCCTCGCCCATTGACGATGGGTAAATGCCCGCTTGGCCCGCAAAGTGGGCACATATGGCACGAGACTGCTGCAGAACAGACCAACGTCTTGTTCGGGCGATGCGGCCAACCTTTGTAGGATTTACCAGATGAACCGCTACCTGAACCAAAACCCCGCCCACATTCAGTTCCTTGGCTTGGCCCGGCTTGAAATCGGCTACCGAACCGAATTTTTCGCGATGGACATTGCCGAAATCGACGCCGTTCCTGCGACGGCTGCGACCTTCCGGCAGCGGCCACGCCAAGCCAGCGTCGCGCGCGCGTCGCAGATAGGTTCCACCACTTCCTTTGCCAAGCCCCAGCGACCCGGCAATCGCACGCTCGCTCAGCCCTTGGGCAAATCTCAATCTCAATACGTCCCGAATACGGCGCATGGTAAAGCGTCCTGTCGGCATTCCGATCCTCCTGTTCTTCAGGAGGCGGAGCAACTGCAGTTCGTTGGCCAGTCCTGCCCATCATCGCGTGAAATCAACGCCCGCGATCCCGCGAAACAGGTGCCCTCATTCCCGTGAAACCACTGCCCGCAATCAGCTGAAATCAGTGCCCGCCATCATGCGAAACGCGCAAACTGCTCGCTGGTGTATTGCGATCCCTGGTCCGAGTGATGCAGCAGGGCGTCCGCCTTGCCGCGCCGCCAGACGGCCATCCATTGCCCGGCAGTGGTTTGCTTGCAAACCATGAGAGGGATCAGGGCATCCATGACCAACGTGGCGTCCCGCTCAGCCTTCATCGACCAGCCCAAGACCCTGCAGGAAAACAGTTCCAGCACGACCGCTGTTGATTTTCACCCAGAAGTGAGCCGGTTTTTTCACCGAGAAGTGAGACACCTCTGATTATGGATTTTGGTTCATGCTGGGGTCAAGTGCGGGTTTGCCTCCTTCTTTTTGCGTGCTGCGGCGGCTAAGCTTGCCTTGAAGCGGAAGCTGTCATTTCCGGTTTCCAGGTCGAGCCATTGAGGCGCCATTGGTTCGAGCCCAATGGCGATGGGCAGCGGTGGGTAAGGCGGTCGAGTAAGGCCGTGGTCATCTTTGCGTCGCCGAACACGGTGGCCCATTCGCTGAAGCTGAGGTTGGTGGTGATCACCACGCTGGTGCGCTCGTAAAGCTTGCTGAGCAGATGGAACAGCAAGGCGCCGCCGGAGGCGCTGAACGGCAGGTATCCCAATTCGTCGAGGATCACGAGGTCGAGCTTGGTCAGGCCTTCTGCGATCTGTCTGGCCTTGCACTTGGCTTTTTCCTGTTCGAGGGCGTTGACCAGTTCGATGGTGGAGAAGAAGCGGATTTTTCGGCGATGATGTTGGATGGCCTGGATGCCGAGGGCTGTAGCAACATGGGTTTTGCCGGTTCCCGGACCACCGATCAGGAGCACGTTCTGGGCGCCATCCATGAACTCGCAGCGGTGCAGGGTCCGGACGGTGGCTTCGTTGATCTCGCTGGCAGCAAAGTCGAAGCCGGCGAGGTCCTTGTAGGCCGGGTGCCGACATGGTGCCGCCATTGGTCCGAGGCCCATGTCGGCGGGGCCGACTTCATGTGATAGGCGATCGGCCTGACCTCACGTTCGGCCAGTTCTGCCTTCAGCAGTTGCGACAGCATCGGGATTGCGGCCTCAAAGGCCGGCGCCCCTTGTTCGATCAGGTCGGTCACGGCTTGGGCCATGCCAACCATTTTGAGGCTGCGGAGCATGATGACGATGGCGCCGGCAGCGGGATCATGACGCATGACGGCCTCCGGCGATCTGGGAACGCAGACCGTCGTAGCGTTCGACATTTGCCTTGGGTTCGCGATGCAGGGCCAGTGTCTGTGGCGTGTCCAGCGGAGGCCCGCCGATTACCTTGCCGTCGACCAGCCGGTGCAGCAGGTTCAGGACATGGGTCTTTGTCGGCACGCCCTCGGCCAGCGACAACTCCACGGCCGTGAGCACGGCCTGTTCGTCGTGCTGCAGCACGAGGGCGAGGATATCAACCATTTCCCTGTCACCGCCAGGCTTGCGCAGCATGTGGTCCTGCAACTGCCTAAAGGCAGGTGGTAATTCCACGAACGGTGTGCCATTCCGCAAAGCCCTGGGCTTACGCTGAACGACCGCCAGATAGTGCCGCCAGTCGTAGATCGTCTTCGGCGGCAGATGATGGCTGCGCTGGATCACGCGGGCATGTTCGCACAGGATGTTGCCCTCAGCTGCCACAACCAGCCGGTCGGGATAGATCCGCAGGCTGACAGGCCGGTTGGCAAACGACGCCGGAACGCTGTAGCGATTGCGCTCAAAACTAATCAGGCACGTGGGCGAGACGCGTTTGCTCAGTTCCACAAAGCCGTCAAACGCGACGGGCAGCGGCATCAGGGTCGCCTGCTCTTCGGCCCAGACATCGGCAATCGTGCCGGGAAGTTTGCCATGTGGGGTCTCCCGCCACAGTTCGCGGCAGCGCTCTTCCAGCCAGACATTCAGCGCAGCAAGGTGAGGAAAGTCTGGCATGCCTTGCAGCATCTGATGACGAGAATCGCGAACGTTCTTCTCGACTTGCCCGCTCGCCATTGTTCTTGAACCAATGGCGCACAATGGCTCGCCCCAGCCTGCCGCCGGATTGCAAAACTCAGGCTCGTAGACATAGTGGTTCGTCATGGCGAGGAAGCGCATGTTGATCTGCCGCTCCTTGCCGCGGCCAACACGATCCACCGCTGTCTTCATGTTGTCAGAGATCCCGCGTGCGGGGACGCCGCCAAAGACCCGGAATGCATGCCAGTGGGCATCGAATAGCATCTCATGCGTCTGCAGCGGATAGGCCCGCAGCAGAAAAGCCCGGCTGTGCGACAGCTTGATATGCGCCATCTGCAGCTTCGTGCGCTCGCCGCCCAGAACCGCAAAATCTTCGCTCCAGTCAAACTGGAAGGCATCGCCCGGGTCAAAATGCAACGGCACAAAGGTCCCGCGCCCCGTCGTCTGCTGTTCGCGCTGCCGATCAGTACGCCACCGTCGTGCAAACGCCGCGACCCGGGCATATGAACCCGTGAAGCCAAGCGCCACGAGATCGGCGTGTAACTGCTTCATGGTTCGCCGCTGTTTGCGCGACTTGCCGGCCTCGGTCTTGAGCCAACCCGAAAGTTTCTCGGCAAAAGGGTCAATCTTGCTTGGACGTTCCGGCGTCGCGAACTTTGGCTCGATCGTGTTCGCCGCCAGATGCTTGGTCACAGTATTCCGCGATACGCCAGGCAGCCGTGCAATCTCGCGGATCGACAGCTTCTGCCGCTTATGCATTCGACGAATGATGTTCAAAAGTCCCATGTGGATCACTCCGTTGCCCCCGCCGCTCACAGCTTCGGGGAAAGGTTCACATGGCTCAGTTCTCAATGAAAATTATGCGCCCAACCGGCTCACTTCTGGGTGAAAATCAACACGGCGACGATTGGGAGGAGACGTTGCACGACGTCGCAGCCCGCTACAACCTAGAGGTGATCATCCTCAAGGACGGTCGGCCCGCCACCGAGATGACGGGCGAGACACGCCTCTACCTCAGACAGCGCCCTTGACCTTCGCCATGATCGCGTCGGCAACTGCCTGCACCGTCGCGCGCAGGTCGGGGTTCACGATGTAGGAGCTCTTCACGCCCTGAAGCTTGTGGCCCTGCTGGAGCTCAGCCAGATCGCTGTTGACGTTGATCTCAGCCGCCGTCGTCCGCCACTCCTTGCGAGGCTGGCCCGGCGTCCACACGTCCTTGCCGCGCGTGACGTTCGGGATCTTCTGGAGCCGCCCACCCGTGGGCCCCTGGAAGACATACCTCCGTTTGCCCGAGTACCTGGCCAGCCGCTCGAGCTGCGCGACGGTCCAAGACGACAACGCGCGCTCCTGGTAGCCGTCGATCCCCTTGGTCTGCTCGCGCCAGAACACCTTGCCCGCCTCGAGATCGACCTGATCCCACTTCAGCCCGAGGACCTCGGACGGGCGCATAGCGGTCAGCAGCATGACCTTGAGCGCCGACTTCGGGATGATGGTCATCTGGTCGACCTGCTGCCACCAGTCGCGCAGGTCCGATATGCGCTCTGCCTCGTTCACTGCCTTCAGCGTCTGCCAGCCCTTGGGCAACCCGATCCCGTCTCCTGCGAGGTCGATCACGAGCGGGCTGGCTGTGACAGGGACGTCATTCTTGGCGACCGCGTAGGTGAACAGGTTTTGGACGGACAAGAAAAACATCTGGGCCGACCGCTTGCCGCGCGTCCGCGTCAGGCTGCGCCAGGTCTTCGCGCACAGCTCCGGGGTGATGCTCGTGATGGGTCGATCCCACCAGCCTTGCGGAAACTCGAGCGTTGACGCGCA
>JBKBOF010000031.1:0-23662 GCA_046294955.1 Paracoccaceae bacterium | reverse complement strand
CCAGACGGGCCGACAAAAACAACGAACTCGCCATTCTCGACCGACAGATCAATGCCGGGAATGACGTCCACCTCGCCAAAGGATTTGCGCACTTGATTGAGTGTTATCTTGCCCATGGGGTCCTCATTTAACCGCGCCAAAGGTCAGGCCACGGACGAGTTGCTTTTGACTGAACCAGCCAAGGATCAGGATCGGTGCGATGGCCATGGTGCTGGCCGCCGACAGTTTTGCGTAGAACAAGCCTTCGGGGCTGGAATAACTGGCAATGAACTGCGTCAACGGGGCCGCCTGCGATGTGGTCAGTTGCAAGGTCCAGAAGGCCTCGTTCCAAGCCAGGATCACGTTCAGCAGCATGGTGGACGCAATCCCCGGCACCGCCATCGGGGTAAGAACATACAGGATTTCAGACCGCAGACCGGCACCATCCATCCGCGCGGCTTCCAGAATCTCGCCGGGGATTTCCTTAAAGTAGGTGTATAGCATCCAGACCACGATCGGCAGGTTGATCAGGGTCAGGACACCGACAAGACCGATGCGGCTGTCCAGCAGGCCAAAGTCGCGAAACAGCAGATACATCGGCACCAGAACACCCACGGCGGGCATCATCTTGGTCGATAGCATCCACATTAACAGATCTTTGGTGCGTTTGCCGGGGACAAAGGCCATCGACCACGCCGCAGGAATGGCGATGGCCAAAGCGATCAGGGTTGATCCGACCGACAGGATCACCGAGTTCCAGAAGTGCCGCGCGTAATTCGACCGGTTCTGCACCTCGTGATAGCTGTCAAGCGTCCACGAGCTGAACAGAACCTCGAACGGGGTCTTGATCGCGTCGCCTTCGGATTTGAACCCAAGAATGATAATCCACAGGATCGGGAAAAAGATCAGGAAGCCGATGGACCAGGCAGCGACGGTGACTGCGGCCTTGCGGGTGTTTGATGCTTTGCGGGCCATTCTACGCCTCCAAATTCTTGCCGATCATCCGCATCAGGAAGATCGCAACGATATTGGCCAGAATGACCGCGATAATGCCGCCTGCCGATCCGCCGCCCACGTCGTAGTTCAAAAGCGATTGCGCATAGACAAGGTAGGTCAGGTTGGTGGACGCCGTGCCGGGGCCACCGTTGGTTGTCACCAGAATTTCGGCAAAGACTGACAGAAGAAAGATGGTCTGGATAAGGATCACCACGGTAATGGACCGGGTCAGATGTGGCACGGTCAGATAGAAAAATCGCTGGAACCAGCCCGCACCATCCATCTCGGCCGCCTCTTGCTGCTCGCGATCCAGAGATTGCAGAGCGGTCAACAGGATCAGCGTTGCAAAGGGCAACCACTGCCAAGCCACGATGACAATGATCGACGCCAAGGGCGCATGCGACAGAAAGTCGAACGGTTGCAGCCCAAGCGATTTTGCGATGTGGGCGAATATGCCGTTCACGGGATTCATGAACATGTTCTTCCAGACCAGTGCAGACACGGTTGGCATGACAAAGAACGGCGCAATCACCAAAATCCGTACAATGCCTTGGCCCCAGAACGGTTGATCCAGCAGCAGCGCCAACAGGATGCCGCCCACCACGGTGATGCACAAAACACCCAGAACCAGTGTCAGAGTGTTGGTCAAAGCGGCCCAGAATGCCGGTTGATTGACGAAGTAAGTGTAGTTGTCGAACCCGACGAATGTCTCCATCCCCGGCATCAGCAGGTTGTAGCGCAAGAAACTGAAGTAAAGTGTCATGGCCAGCGGCACAATCATCCACAGCAGCAACAGGATGACGGCAGGCGACAGCATCAGGCGCGCAGCAGTCCGGGAATGGGCGGTTGCCATCGGCTTGGTCCTTGTCGGGAGTGGAAAAAAGGGGGTGGGTTTGCAGTCCCGGCACCGGGTGGTGGCGAGTTGTGGTGCCGGGCTTGCAGTCCCGGCACCACAGGGAGGACCGCTTACTTGATGTAACCGGACCGAGTCATTTCCGTCGTCACCAAGGTCTGGGCGGCGGCGAGGGCCGCTTCAGCCGTCATGGTTCCGGCAAGGGCCGCACTGAACTGTTGGCCAACAGCCGTGCCAAGACCCTGGAATTCCGGGATCGCAACGAACTGGATGCCGACATAAGGCACCGGATCCACGGTCGGGCTGTTGGGGTCGGCCGAGTTGATGCTGTCCAGCGTCATCTTGGCGAACGGCACTTTCTGGTATTCCGGGTTCGCATATAGCGACGACCGGGTTCCCGGAGGGACATTGGCCCAGCCTTCCTTGGCGGCTACGACTTCAAGATATTCCTTCGAGGTTGCCCAAGCGACGAATGATTTTGCAGCATCAGCCTTTTGCGTGCCAGCCGGAATACCCAGCGACCATGCCCAAAGCCAGTTGCCGCGCTTTCCCTTGCCGGTGTCCGGTGCAAGGGCGAAGCCGACCTTGTCCGCCACGGTCGAATCCTTCGGGTTGGTCACGAAAGAGGCCGCCACGGTGGCATCGATCCACATACCGCACTTGCCTTGTTGGAACAGCGACAGGTTTTCGTTGAAGCCGTTGTTCGCGGCACCCGGAGGGCCGTATTCGTTCATCATCGCCAGATAGTCGGTCAGCGTCGCTTTCCAGGCTTCGCCGTCGAACTGCGGCTTCCAGTTTTCATCGAACCAGCGCGCGCCATAAGAGTTGGACATGGCTGTGAGGAACGCCATGTTTTCGCCCCAGCCAGCCTTGCCACGCAGACAGATGCCATATTGTTCCTTGGATTTGTCGGTCATCGCGGCAGCAGCGGCCTTGATGTCGTCCCATGTCGGGGCATCTGGCATGGTCAGTCCAGCGGCATCCATCAGATCGCGGCGATACATGACCATCGAGGATTCGCCATAAAACGGTGCGGCATAAAGTTGGCCGTCGACGGTCAGACCACCCCGGATGGCAGGCAACAGGTCATCCACATCATATTCGGCGGGCAGGTCATTCAGGCTGACCAGCCAGCCTTGCTTGCCCCAGATCGGCACTTCGTAGGTGCCGATGGTCAACACATCGAATTGACCGCCTTTGGTGGCGATGTCGGTGGTCACACGCTGGCGCAAGACGTTTTCTTCCAGCGTGACCCATTCCACCTTGATGTCAGGATGCTTGGCATAGAAGTCATCCATCAGGCCCTGCATGCGGATCATGTCACCGTTGTTGACGGTGGCCACGGTGATGGTGGTGTCGCTCATGGCGGCGCCGGCCAGGGTAAGCGAAACCGTCGCGCCAAGAAGCGCGCGAAGCGTAAGTATCATGGTATCCTCCCTATCAGCGAATGAGCAAATCATCGCTTGATGGGCAATTACTCATAGTTTGACCCAATCCGTCAAGCCCCTTTATCCGCCGCATCTGCGAAGGACTCAGTTTGCCAGAATTGCTTTGGCAGTTGCCTCGTCGGTGATCAACCCATTGATAATGCTAGATTGCAAAGCGCCGCGAATGGCGGGAATCTTTGATGCGCCTGCAGCAATACCGATGGATGGGCGTGGGAGTCCTGGTTCAACGCGGACACCACCAGTGCGGGTATTGGTGCCAACATCCAGATAGTGACCGTGCGAATCAAACACCCACCCAGCCACTTCGCCCGCCGCCCCGGCCGCGCGCATCTGGTCCAACTCGGCGCGGGTAACGAAGCCATCGGCAAGAAGCGGCGCGTCGTCTGACATCTGGCCGACGCCGACAAAGACGACATCGGCCTTGCGTGCCAAGTCGGCGACCCTTTGTACAGGGCCGAGCGACCGAAACGCATCACGCTCTTCGCGGGTAGGAGAGATCACGGGAACCAGCATCGGGTAATGCGGCGCGCGGACTTTGTCAGACACCCGCATGATGACATCGAAAAAACTGGCCGAGCCATCGGGCGCGATGTTGCCGATCAGCGACACCAACCGATGATGCGCCGCGTCCAGCGGAACCACCGCGTCAACCATGCCCCGCAACGCCCGTCCAGTGCCAAGGCCGATGGTCAGTGGATCGGGCAGGCGCAGAACGCGTTCCAGTTCTGCCGCAGCAGCGGGGGCGATCGACGGCACCGGATCAGCCCCCCCCAGACTGGGGGTCACCCTGCAACGCAACAGGCCAAACCGATCCCGCAATGCGGATTCCAGATCAAGGCACGCGCCAATGCGATGGTTCAGGCGGACATGGATAAGGCCATCCGCCATGGCTTTGGCAACCAGTCGCTGTGCGCGTTGACGGCTGATGCCCAGCTCGGTCGCGATCTGGTCCTGCGTCATTCCACCGACGTAATAAAGCCAACCGGCACGCGCGGCGTCGTCTTGCGGAGTTGGCTCGCTGTTTTCGATCCGGCTCATGCCTGCCTCTTTGCGTCCGGTGCAATCTGGAAGAATTCTGCGAAAGACGCAAAGCGCAAATCAGCAGCGATCGCTTCGGGCTTTGATTGCCTCAAGCCTGCCATATGGCTGCCGCCGACAAAATGCCAGACCTCCATTCCGGCCGCGCGTGCTGCAGCGATGCCGGTCAGACTGTCCTCGATCACGAGACAGTCTTCCGGATCATAGCCCATCCGATCAGCCGCAAACTGGAACAGGTCAGGGGCAGGTTTGCCGCGCGCCACTTGGCTAGCGGTAAACACATGGTCGCCAAGGCGATCCCAAAGACCAACAAGGCGCAGGGACATCTCGACCCTGCGCGGGCTGGATGAGGTGGCCACACAGCACGGCAGAGCAAGTGCATCAATCACATCCGACACGCCCGGCATGATGCGCAAACCGGTCCGAAAACCCTCGAGCAGCCGCTCACGATAATCGTCTTCAAAGCTGAGAGGCAGGTCGAGCCCAAATTCGTCACGGATCTGCTGCATCACCACGGGATAGCTGCGACCAAGGAAGTTCTGGGCCACATATGGCAGGTCGATCATCAGGCCGCGGTCGGACAGGGCATCTATCAGCATCTGTGCGCTGATGATTTCACTGTCGATCAGCACGCCATCGCAATCGAAGATGACCAGACCGCGTCCCATGCCGCTGTCAGGCCGCTTGTGGGGCGCGGGATTCGGTCAAGATCGCATGCAGCTTTGCCGGGTCTGTGTTGGCCCGCAACTTGGCAACGACTTTCTGATCCCGCATGGTGCGGCTGACCAAGGCAAGGGCCTTGAGATGATCCACCCCGGAATCCTTGGGCGCGAACAGGGCAAAGACCAGGTCCACAGGCTGGCGATCCACGCTGTCATAGTCCAGCGGCTTTTCAAGCCGAATGAAAACACCAACGATCTGTTCAAGATCTTCTAGCCGCGCATGCGGAAGGGCGATGCCGTGGCCGACACCGGTTGGCCCCAGGCTTTCACGTTCCTGAAGGCCGTCGACGGCAGTGGCCGCCGTCAGGCCGTAGCTTGCAGCAACCATCTCTCCCAGTTCCTGAAAGAGTCGCTTCTTGCTTGTGATCTGCCCGACGACGCGAACGGCGCCGGGCGTGATTAGCTTTGTTAGTTCCATGAACTGTGGTGTTCCCGACAGCGCTCTTGGCTGCTTTTATTTGCTGTTGCGCGGGTCGATCCAGCCTATATTGCCGTCATCCCGGCGATAGACCACATTCACCCCGCCATGCCCTTCGTTGCGAAACACGACCATGCGTTGACCGCCAAGTTCCAGCTGCATCACGGCTTCACCGACGGTGATCGAAGGAATCTTCGTCTCCATTTCGGCGATCACGATGGGCTGAAGCGTTTCGGGCTCCACATCCTCGGCGTCCTCGGATGCGGCGAGGATATACGAGGATGCCCCGCCGAATTCAACAGGTGACGTTCGGGCAGAATGATGGTTGCGGATGCGGCGCTTGTAGCGGCGCAGCTGCTTGTCCATCTTCTCGCGGCACGATTCAAAAGCCGCATAGATCTCATTGGCATGGCCTTTAGCCTGCGCTGTCAGTCCGGTGGAAAGATGGATAACGGTTTCGCAGACATATTCATGCGCAACACGGGAAAACACGATGATAGCCTCGGTCGGCCGCTGTGCATATTTTTCGACGACCTCGCCCAATTCCGATTTCACATGGGTCTGGAGAGCGTCTCCGATGTCGATCTGTTTTCCGCTGATCTGATAGCGCATGATGTCTCCTCCGCGCGGCTTCTTGCTCTGGTGGCAGGCGGGTGGCCTGATGCCAAAGGTCTTCTGTCATTGACATGGGGGTTGGGCGTGCACCTGCAAGTGTGCGGGACCGGAAGGCGGCCGCATTGCAGGCTTGGCACAGGGCGGGTTTCGCACGCATCACGGGTATTTGGCGACAGGCCCTGCGGTCTTGTCAACAGAATCGTAACGCGAATGCCATGTGGCTTGAGTCAGGAGATTCGGAAGTTTTGTCCCAGATACACTTTCCGCACGGTTTCATCCCGTACGACTTCGTCTGTTGTCCCGCTCATCAACACATGACCATCGTGAAGGATATAGGCGCGATCAACAATTTCCAGCGTTTCCCGAACGTTGTGATCTGTAATCAGAACACCGATACCACGCGATTTCAAATCGTGGACCAGATGGCGAATTTCCCCGACTGCTATGGGATCCACCCCCGCAAAGGGTTCGTCAAGCAGAAGGTACTTCGGGTTGGCAGCAAGACAGCGTGCGATTTCCACACGCCGTCGCTCCCCTCCCGACAGCGCCAGCGCTGGCGCGCGGCGCAGGTGGGTAATGGAAAACTCGGATAGCAGTTCTTCCAGCCGTTCCCGCTGCTTGTGGCGGTCCAGATCGGTGATTTCCAGAACGGCAAGAATGTTGTCTTCGACGGACAGTCCCCGAAAGATCGACACTTCCTGCGGCAGATAGCCGATGCCAAGACGTGCGCGGCGATACATCGGCAGGGCAGTTACATCTTTCCCGTCAATGATCACCTGCCCACCTTCTGGTGTGACCAGACCGGCGATGGCGTAAAAGCAGGTTGTCTTGCCCGACCCGTTCGGACCCAAAAGCGCCACCACTTCGCCACGGTTCAGGTGCATCGACACATCGCGGATCACAAGCCGTTTTTTATAGCTTTTGCGCAGGGACCGGATCACCAGACCGGCGCTGCCTTCGGTCACGGAAAGGGCAGGGGCTTGGGTCAAGGCGCACCGCCCGGCGTGAAGATTGTCTTCACCCGACCTGTCATGGTTCCAGTGCCGTCTTTCAGGTTAACAGTCAACTTTTCGCCGGAAATGGCTGCGTTTCCTTGGGTCAGCAAGACATTTCCGGTCATGACGACATTGCCGCTGACGATGGTGTAAACAGCTTCCGACGCCTCGGCTGCATCGGTCGGGCTGACAAGTGTAACGCCATCGGATGCGATCAGCCGATCAATGCCCTGCCCGTTGGTGCCATATTCGACACGGATTGTTCCGGCGCTCAGCCGCATGTCACCTTGTTTGGCTAAGACATTGCCGGTGAACAGGGCCGCACCGGTTGCCTGATCGACTGAAAGGCTGTCGGATGTCACTTCAACCGGCAAGGTGGTGTCCTGACGCAAGCCGCCAAAGCGTATATCGGCCTGTTGCGCCGCAACCGGGCTGGCTACGACCGCCGCAAGACAAAGGGCGCGCAAGAAATGAAACATGGGGTGCCTGTCAGAAAGGAGCGTTTGGTCAATTTGCCGGTTGGTATATCAGCTTCACCGCCCCATTGAAAACCAGAAGATATCGGCCGGGTTGGGCGGCGTCTTCGGTCAGTCGCATCCGGTCTGCGGTGACGGTGCCGCCGGGTCCGGTTGCCGTCACAAACGTTGGGCTAGATATATCCGTTACGTCCATTGCTGCCGTCAGCGCCTCGCTTTCCATACGCCAGCCGGTTGATGACGTCACGGTTACGCCACCCGACAGCAGGATTTGCCGCATTTCGGTGTCGATCTTGCCTGCCGCTGCCGTCAAGTCGGTACGCCCGCCATCGGGTGTTTCAAGCGTTCCGGACAGCACACTGGCTGTTGCGCCAGAGCCATCGGCAGAAACAGGCCGCACTTCCCCGGCGCTTATTGTAAGTGCGGCCCCGTCATTGGTCAGGCCGGCGTAGGTGGGGGCAGTCATGCGCGGTTCGCGCAGACGTTCGGCGACATCTACCTCAGCGTAGGGAATGGCATCGTCGGGATCAACCGTCCGCGCGATCAGAAACAACGTGGACAGGATCGCCAGAGCCAGCAACGGCAGTGCGATCTTCAGCCAGCCTATCAGCCGCGAATGCAGGTCTGCGTCGATCATCGGTGTGTTCTGCTCTTTTGTCGGCAGGCTACAGGCCACGGTAGATTCGGCCAACCGCCGCCTGTTGGTCCTCGGCGGCAGATCGCCTAATGGTGGAATATGTCGTTGGGCTCGTCCCACCCCATCAGATCCAGTTCTGCCCTTGTTGGCAGAAAGGCGAACAGACGTTGCGCAAGATCCATCCGACCTTCGCGGCTAAGCCGCTTTTCCAACTCTGCCTTAAGTGCGTGCAGATACAAGACATCCGACGCCGCATAGTCTTTCTGCGCGTCAGTAAGGGTTTCCGCACCCCAATCGCTGGTTTGCTGTTGTTTGGATACGTCAACGCCAACCAACTCCAGAAGCAGATATTTCAAACCATGGCGGTCGGTGAAGGTGCGAATCAGACGCGAGGCGATCTTGGTGCACCAGACCGGTTGGGTGGTCACGCCGAAGGCTTTTTTCAGCGCCGCAATGTCAAACCGGCCGAAATGGAACAACTTCACTGTGGCGGGGTCAGTCAGCAAACGCTCCAGATTGGGGGCGCTGGTCTGACTACGGGCAATCTGTACCAAATGCGCATCGCCGTTGCCGTCGGACAGTTGCACCACGCACAGCCGGTCGCGCCGAGGGTCGAGGCCCATGGTTTCAGTATCAATTGCCACCACCGGGCCGAATGTCAGGCCGTCAGGCAGATCGTTCTTGTGCAGGTGAATGGTCATGTGGGCCCCGGTAAAAGCCAAAAAGTGCGGGCCTTGCGGACCGCACCCTTGGCGAATGGTGCCCAGAAGAGGACTCGAACCTCCACGTCTTGCAACACTGGTACCTGAAACCAGCGCGTCTACCAATTCCGCCATCTGGGCCGATGTCGTGGCGGGTGTTTATGCGGCTGGCGCGGGGGTGTCAACGGGGCGCAAGTGCGTGTGGGAAAAATTCCTTGAACCGCTGCGACGCCCTTTCGTCTTGCCCGCGAAGGGCGTGAAAGCTATGCAAGGCACAGGTTTCGCCAAGCCAAAAAGGGTTCACGCGCATGAGCAAGCTTGTCACCATTTACGGCGGCTCGGGTTTTGTCGGTCGCTATATTGCACGCCGTATGGCAAAAGATGGCTGGCGGGTGCGGGTTGCGGTGCGGCGCCCAAATGACGCCTTGTTCGTGAAACCCTACGGCTCGCCGGGGCAGGTTGAACCCGTGCCATGCAATATCCGTGATGACACCAGCGTGCGTGCGGTGATGACTGGTGCGGATGCCGTGATCAATTGCGTGGGTATTTTGAACCGGTCTGGCAAGAACACGTTCGATTCGGTGCAGGCCGGTGGTGCAGCGCGTGTGGCGCGCATCGCATCCGACCTCGGGATTGCCCAGCTGGTACAGATTTCGGCGATTGGGGCAGACAAGGGCAGTGCCAGTGAATACGCTCGCAGCAAAGCAGAAGGCGAGACAGCAGTGCTCGCAGCTTTTCCAAATGCCGTGATCTTGCGGCCGTCGGTCATCTTTGGGTCGGAGGATCAGTTCTTCAACCGATTTGCCGGTATGGCAGCACTGTCGCCGGTTTTGCCTGTGGTCGGAGCCAATACCAGATTTCAACCGGTCTATGTCGATGACGTGGCGAAGGCGGCGGTTCTTGCAGCCAATGGCATGGCGTCGCCCGGCGTGTATGAATTGGGTGGTCCGGATGTGGCAACGTTCCGCGACCTGATGCACAAGATGCTTGGCGTAATCCGTCGGCGCCGACTGGTGGTCAACGTGCCGTTTTTTGTCGCGCGCCTCATGGGGGGTGTGTTTGACCTCATACAGACTCTGACGCTTGGTCTGATCGAGAACAAGATGCTGACACGTGATCAGGTGAAGAACCTTGCGCGCGACAATGTGGTGACGGCTGGCGCCAAGGGGTTTTCTGATCTGGGGATCCAGCCAGCGTCGATCGACGCCGTATTGCCCGAATACCTTTGGCGCTATCGCCCGTCGGGCCAATATGCGGCTATCAAAGAATCGGCCAAGAACCTCAAAAAGGCTTGATACCTTGGACAATTTGTTGCTTTCCGCCCTTCTTGGTCTTCTCGAAGGGCTGACCGAGTTCATCCCGGTGTCTTCGACAGGGCATTTGTTGCTGGTCGGGCATTTTCTGGGGTTCAACAGTCCCGGAAACACCTTCGAGGTCGTTATCCAACTGGGTGCTGTTCTGGCGCTTGTATCTCTCTATGCCGTCAAGTTGACCGGGCTTGCGGTGCGGTCCAGGACAGACCCGGCGGCACTGAAGGCGTTGGTGTCACTGCTGGTCGCCTTTCTTCCGGCGGTGGTGGTCGGATTGCTTGCGCATGATTTCATCAAGACGGTGTTGTTTGAATCACCCGCATTGATTGCGGTGATGTTGATCGTGGGTGGTGTGATCTTGTTGGTCATTGATCGTGTCGTGCCACCCCCCATGCATTTCGACGCCACCGATCTGCCGCTGCGCAAGGCGTTCTGGATCGGGGTCTTTCAATGTCTGGCCATGGTGCCGGGCGTGTCCCGGTCCGGGGCGACCATCGTGGGCGCATTGATGTTGGGCGTTGAAAAGCGGGCGGCAGCAGAGTTTTCGTTCTTGCTCAGCCTTCCCACCATGGGGGCCGCAGTTGCCTATGATCTGTACAAATCGCGCGATTTGCTGGATTTTTCCGCTCTTTCAGATATCATTGTCGGGTTTATGGTGGCGTTCATCACGGCGCTGCTTGTGGTGCGCGCAGTGCTGAACTTTGTCGGCAAGCATGGGTATTCGGTGTTTGGCTGGTGGCGAATCATCGTTGGATCGCTCGCCTTGGTTGGGCTTTGGGCGGGCGTTTAGGCAGATAGGTATCGGTTGCTGACCTAAATTCACTTAAAAATATCAAATCGACTGACCAATGCGGATAAAAAGCGCAAAATAGGTCAGCCATTATGACTTTTATTCCATTCTGGCGTTAGGTATGAAGATGCACCCGAAACCCTGATGGGAGACGCAGCCGTGGCCACGCAGAAAATGCTCAAATTCGTGACCGTCGTCAAAGAGACGCCCGAAAAGCGTCCGCCCACGTTGCGCAATCAGGATTTCCACGAGATCTATCGTGAATTTGCAGCCGAAAAGGCAGCCGAACAAGCCGCGCGCTGCAGCCAATGTGGCGTGCCCTATTGCCAGTCGCATTGCCCGCTGCACAACAACATTCCAGATTGGTTGCGTCTGACCGCCGAGGGGCGGCTGGAAGAAGCCTATGAACTGTCTCAGGCCACCAATACTTTCCCCGAAATCTGCGGCCGTATCTGTCCGCAAGACCGCCTGTGCGAAGGCAATTGCGTGATCGAGCAGTCGGGTCATGGGACGGTGACGATTGGATCGGTTGAAAAATACATCACCGATACGGCGTGGGAAAACGGCTGGGTCAAACCTATCAAACCGGCCATCGAACGGGCCGAAAGCGTTGCCATCATCGGCGCAGGCCCGGGTGGTTTGGCGGCGGCGGATGTGCTGCGCCGTCGCGGCTATCATGTGACGGTCTATGATCGCTACGATCGCGCCGGCGGGCTGCTGACCTATGGAATCCCGGGTTTCAAACTTGAAAAGCCCGTTGTCATGCAACGGATCGAGCAGTTGGAACTGGGTGGCGTCAGTTTCGTGCTGAATTGCTCAGTGGGTGAGGACATCAGTTTTGACGCCATCCGCGGGCAGCATGACGCGGTGCTGATTGCGACGGGCGTTTACAAGGCTCGCGATATCGACGCGCCTGGTGTCGGGGCCAAAGGGGTGGTCCGGGCGCTGGACTACCTGACCGCCAGCAACCGGAAAAGCTTTGGCGATGACGTCCCGGAATTCGACTCGGGCGAGTTGAATGCCCATGGCAAGCGTGTTGTGGTGATTGGCGGCGGCGATACCGCTATGGACTGTGTTCGCACGGCGATCCGGCAAGGTGCCATCAGTGTGAAATGCCTGTATCGCCGTGACCGCGCCAATATGCCGGGAAGCCAGCGCGAGGTGCTGAACGCCGAGGAAGAAGGCGTTGAATTCGTCTGGCTGTCGGCCCCCAAGGCATTTGTCGCCGATCTGAGGGTAACGCACGCGGATGATCTGTCGGCTATCGGTGGCCAGGTTAGCACGGTGTTGGTGCAGCGTATGCGGCTTGGTGCCCCCGATGCAACGGGGCGGCAAAGCCCCGAGGTCATCGAAGGGGGCGACTACGAGGAACCCGCCGATCTGGTCATTCAGGCCCTCGGGTTCGAACCCGAGGATATCGTCACGCTTTGGGGTGTACCGGAACTGGCCGTCACGCGCTGGGGCACCATCAAAGCCGATTTTCGCACCCATGCGACCAACCTACCCGGCGTGTATGCCGCAGGTGATATCGTGCGGGGTGCAAGCCTTGTGGTCTGGGCGATCCGCGACGGACGCGAAGCAGCGGATGCGATCATGGACTATCTGAAACAGGCAGACGTCGTCGCGGCAGAGTGAATATTCGGCTGAGTATAGCCCGTGCATACTGCGCCAGAAGCGCAGGGCTGAATGTAAGGATGTGTCAGAAAAGCTGACGGAAATTGTAAAAGGGACGACGATGCGACATCTGATCCTTGCGGCCGTCTTGGCGATGCCCGTTCCCGCTTTTGCCGGGGCCTTTGTTCCGCCCGAAGGATGCTCGACCTTTTTGACGGTGCAGGCACGGCAATGTCGTGTGTCAAACCACTACAAATGCAGTGCCGACACGCCAGGCGATCAGTGGCGGGCGGATTTCGACCAACAGGGCATGTTCTTTCTGAGCCGGATCAACCACGACGCCGAATGGGTCGAAAGTTTTGATCTGGGGACAACGGCGGTGCGACAGACGTTGGATCCGAACCCGGAGGATCCTGCATCCTTCACAGAGTTGCTATCGTCTGGCACCGACACGTTTGCCTTCAACCTGAGCCGCGACAATGGCGAGCAGACGCGGGTGAACGGCTTTGACACGCTGACCGGGCGCAGCTTCACGATCGACGGTATCACACTGGCTGAAACGCAATTCGAGTTTACCGAGTCCGACCAGAACGGCGTCGTGCTGCGTCAAAGCCGAGGCAACGAATACATCCATCGCGAATGGCGGCTGTTCTTTTCTGGCCCATCGGAATGGAAGGGGCAGGACGGGGATTTCCTGCCGATGGACGGCAGTCCTGTGCAATTCATGTTTCCCGGCGATGCGGGATTTGCCGCGACCGAACCACTTTTCGACTGCGACCCGCTTATGACGCGCGCCGCTCCCAGCCAGAAGGATCTTAGCGATGACCATCTATGATGACGCATGGGTGAAAGCCGAAGAAGCCAAGCGCGCCTGGCTGGACGCAAATGGACTTTACAAGGTCGATGACGAACATTCGTCCTGCGGTGTGGGTCTTGTGGTGTCGATCAGCGGCAAGCCAAGCCGCAAGGTTGTTGAAAATGGTATCAATGCGCTGAAAGCGGTCTGGCACAGGGGTGCCGTGGATGCAGATGGCAAAACCGGCGACGGGGCGGGGATCCATGTGCAAATTCCGGTCAAGTTCTTTTATGACGTGATCCGCCGCACCGGGCACGAACCTGACATGAACAAGCTGGTTGCCGTGGGGCAGGTGTTCCTGCCGCGCACCGACTTTGGCGCGCAGGAACGCTGCCGCACCATTGTCGAGGCCGAAGTGCTGCGCATGGGACATTACATCTATGGCTGGCGGCATGTGCCTGTGGACACGTCGGTCCTAGGAGACAAGGCCAATGCGACCCGGCCCGAAATCGAACAGATCCTGATCCGCTGTGAAAAAGACATCGATCAAGAACAGTTCGAGCGTGAGCTTTATATCATCCGTCGCCGTATCGAAAAGGCGGCGATGGCCGCGCAGATTCAGGGACTGTATCTGTGCAGCCTGTCATGCCGCAGCATCATCTACAAAGGCATGATGCTGGCCGAGCAGGTCGCGACCTTCTACCCCGATCTGATGGACGACCGGTTTGAGTCGGCGTTTGCGATCTATCACCAACGGTATTCCACCAACACCTTCCCGCAGTGGTGGTTGGCCCAACCGTTCCGCATGCTGGCGCACAACGGCGAGATCAACACGCTGAAAGGCAATGTCAACTGGATGAAATCGCACGAAATCCGGATGGCATCGAACAACTTCGGCGACGCGGCGGAAGACATAAAGCCGATCATCCCGTCGGGCACATCCGATTCTGGCGCACTGGACGCGGTGTTTGAAGCCATGGTGCGCTCGGGCCGTTCAGCCCCGATGGCCAAGACCATGCTGGTGCCGGAGGCGTGGTCAAAGACCACGACCGACATGCCAAAAGCCTGGGCTGACATGTATGCCTACTGCAATGCGGTGATGGAGCCGTGGGACGGCCCCGCCGCCTTGGCGATGACCGACGGCCGCTGGGTCTGTGGCGGACTTGACCGGAATGGCCTGCGCCCGATGCGCTATGTGGTGACGGGCGACGGCCTGTTGATTGCCGGATCAGAGGCCGGGATGGTCCCGGTGGACGAAAGCACGATCCGCGAAAAGGGCGCGCTTGGACCGGGACAGATGATTGCCGTCGATATGACCGAAGGCAAACTTTATCACGACACGCAGATGAAAGATAAGCTCGCTGCCTCCAATCCCTACGGTGAATGGATTGAAAAGGTCATCGACCTGAACAGCCTGCTGAAAGACGTGCCGGAACGCGCCTTGTTTGACGGGGCCGAGCTGCGCAAGCGTCAGATAGCGGCTGGCCTGACAGTGGAAGAACTGGAACAGGTTCTGGCCCCGATGGCCGAAGACGGCAAAGAGATGATCGCCTCCATGGGGGACGACACGCCTGCGGCCGTGTTGTCATCGATCTATCGCCCGCTGTCGCATTTCTTCCGGCAGAACTTCAGTCAGGTCACGAACCCGCCCATCGATTCCTTGCGCGAAAGTCGCGTGATGAGCCTGAAAACCCGGTTCGGCAATCTGAAGAACGTGCTGGACGAAAACTCCAGCCAGACCGAGATTCTTGTCCTGGAAAGCCCGTTCATTGCGAATTCTGAATTCGACGTGATGGTGCACCACTTTGGGGACCAAGTTGCCCTCATCGATTGCACCTTCCCGGTGTCGCCGGGTCTGGATGATTTGCAGCAGGCGCTGGAACGTATCCGCGCCGAGTGCGAGGATGCCGTGCGGTCGGGTGCCAGCCACCTTGTTTTGACGGATGAGCATCAGGGGCCGGACAGGGTTGCGATGCCGATGATCCTGGCCACCAGCGCGGTGCATAGCTGGCTGACGCGCAAAGGGCTGCGGACTTTCTGTTCGGTCAACGTGCGCAGTGCGGAATGTATCGACCCGCACTACTTTGCCGTGCTGATCGGTTGTGGAGCGACCACGGTCAACGCCTATCTGGCGCAAGACAGCATTGCCGACCGGATCAACCGGGGGCTGGTCGATGGCAGTCTGACCGATGCTATGCGACGCTATCGCGAGGCCATCAATTCGGGTCTGTTGAAGATCATGTCGAAGATGGGAATCTCGGTTCTATCGTCCTATCGGGGTGGTCTGAACTTTGAAGCGGTGGGCCTGTCGCGCGCCATGGTCGCGGAATATTTCCCCGGCATGCATAGCCGGATTTCGGGTATCGGTCTGCACGGGATCGAGCAAAAGCTGGAAGAGGTTCACGCAAGGGGCTGGTTGGGCGGATCGGACGTTCTGCCGATTGGTGGGTTCTACAAGGCGCGCCGGTCGGGTGAAAAGCACGCTTGGGAAGCGCAGACGATGCACATGCTGCAATCGGCGTGTGACAGGGCCAGCTATGATATCTGGAAGCAGTATTCGGCAGCGATGCGGGCCAACCCGCCGATTCACATCCGCGATCTGCTGGATATCAAGGCGCTGGGCAAGCCCGTACCGATAGAAGAGGTGGAATCGATCACCAGCATCCGCAAGCGGTTCGTCACGCCAGGCATGTCGCTTGGGGCTTTGGGGCCGGAGGCGCACAAGACGCTGAACGTCGCCATGAACCGCATCGGCGCGAAATCCGACAGCGGCGAAGGTGGCGAGGATCCGGCGCATTTCCTGCCCGAAGCCAATGGCGACAACCCGTCGGCCAAGATCAAGCAGGTGGCATCGGGCCGTTTTGGCGTGACGGCGGAATACCTCAACGCCTGCGAAGAGCTCGAGATCAAGGTTGCCCAAGGTGCAAAGCCCGGCGAGGGCGGGCAGTTGCCGGGGATGAAAGTCACCGAGTTGATCGCGCGCCTGCGCCATTCGACAAAAGGGGTGACCCTGATCAGCCCGCCGCCACATCACGATATTTATTCCATCGAAGATCTGGCGCAGCTGATCTATGACCTGAAACAGATCAATCCGCGTGCCAAGGTCACGGTGAAACTCGTGTCGTCGTCGGGCGTGGGCACGATTGCGGCGGGTGTGGCCAAGGCCAAGGCCGACATCATCCTGATCTCGGGTCATAACGGCGGGACCGGGGCATCCCCCGGCACGTCGATCAAATATGCCGGCTTGCCATGGGAAATGGGCCTGACCGAAGCGCATCAGGTGCTGAGCATGAACAACCTGCGCGACCGGGTGACGCTGCGCACCGACGGCGGTTTGCGCACGGGACGCGACATCGTGATGGCCGCAATGATGGGGGCCGAGGAATACGGCATTGGCACCGCCGCGTTGATCGCAATGGGTTGCATCATGGTGCGCCAGTGCCAGTCCAACACCTGTCCGGTGGGCGTGTGCACGCAAGATGAACGCCTGCGCGCCAAATTCACCGGAACCGCAGACAAGGTGGTGAATCTGATCACCTTCTATGCGCAAGAAGTGCGGGAACTTCTGGCCAGCATCGGGGCGCGGTCGATGGATGAAATCATTGGCCGGGCCGATCTGTTGACGCAGGTCAGCCGCGGTGCCGCGCATCTGGATGATCTGGACCTGAACCCTTTGCTGATCACTGTCGATGGCGCAAACCGGATCACCTATGACCGGACCAAACCGCGCAATGCCGTGCCAGACACTCTGGATGCGGAAATCATCCGCGACGGTGCGCGGTTCTTCGAGGAAGGTGAAAAGATGCAGCTGTCCTATGCCGTGCGGAATACGCATCGCACCATCGGGACGCGGGCTTCCAGTCACATCGTCCGCAAATTCGGGATGCGAAACAGCCTGCAGCCTGATCACCTGACGGTAAAGCTGAGCGGGAACGCAGGGCAATCTTTGGGGGCTTTTGCTGCGCGCGGGCTGAAGCTGGAAGTGATGGGCGACGCGAATGACTATGTGGGGAAGGGTTTGTCGGGCGGCACAATCGTGGTGCGGCCGATGATGTCCAGCCCGCTGGACGCGTCGGAAAACACCATCATCGGCAATACCGTCTTGTACGGGGCGACGGATGGCTTCCTCTTCGCCAGCGGCCGCGCAGGCGAGCGGTTTGCCGTCCGCAACTCGGGTGCGAAGGTGGTTGTAGAAGGCTGTGGGTCGAACGGGTGCGAATACATGACCGGTGGCGTGGCGGTGATCCTTGGCCGGATCGGCGCCAACTTCGGCGCCGGGATGACCGGTGGCATGGCCTATCTATATGACCCTCACGGTATTGCCGAGGACTTCATGAACCTTGAATCTCTGGTCGCCTGTGCAGTCAGCCATCCACACTGGGAATCGCAACTGCGCGGCTTGATCCAAACGCATCTGCATGAAACCGGCAGCCGAAAGGCCGCTTCGATTCTTGCGAACTGGCAAGCCGAGCGGACGAATTTCCTGCAGGTCTGCCCGAAGGAAATGCTGGTGCATCTGGCGTATCCGTTGTCGGACGAGGCTGCGAAGGTCCCGGCCGAGTAACGCCCCTTTGGGATGCGGCGGCGCACGGCCCCCGAATACAGCGCGGGCCGTTTGTCGTTCAGGGTTTATTTGTTCGGAGCATCGTCCAGGCGAAACCGTCGGCCGATGGCGGGTACGGTTGACGCGCTCCCTTGACCATTGGGTGGCCTTGGGGCCTATGGTCGAACATGGCGACGACACCGAAGAAGCCCCGCAAGGCAAAAGAACCCGAGCCCGTATTGGCACAAACCCGACCTTTTGGACGGCGTCTCATGCTTTGGGTTTTGCGCGGCATTGCGGGCGTTGCGGGCGCATTTGCGCTGCTGATTCTGGTATTTTCCTTTTTGAACCCGCCAGTCAATTTGTATCAGTTGCATGAATCCGCGCGGTTGGGCGGGGTCGAACGGGAATGGGTGGCGTGGGATGACATTGCGCCGATTATGGCGCGGTCCGTGGTGGCGGCCGAGGATGCCAACTTTTGCCTGCATTGGGGGTTTGACATGGCCGCCATCCGGGCTGCCGTGGCGCAAGGCGGCAATCGCGGGGCATCCACCATCAGTCAGCAAGTGGTGAAAAACGTGTTTCTGTGGCACGGGCGGTCGTGGCTGCGCAAGGCGATGGAAGGGGTTCTGACACCTGTGGTGGAACTGGTCTGGTCCAAGCAACGCATCCTTGAGGTTTACCTGAACATTGCCGAATTCGATGAGGGTGTTTTCGGCGCGCAAGCAGCGGCGCAGCACTACTTCAAAGTTGACGCGCGCAGCTTGACAGCCACTCAGGCTGCAAGACTGGCAGCCGTCTTGCCAGATCCAAAGGGGCGAAGCGCATCCCAGCCGTCGAATTTCGTGCGAAACCGGACGCGGGCGATCATTTCGGGAGCCGAGACGATTGCGGCAGATGGCCGCGACGCCTGTTTCCGTAGTTGAGCGTTTCGGTCCGCACGGGCAAATGCATAGGGATTTGCCGGCGGTGCCAAGACCGGTGGGCTGTCTGCCCCCCGGACCCCCCGAGGATATTTGAGCCAAGATAAAAGCAACAGATCAGGCCGAACGTGCAAGTTGAGTGCAGGCTTGCCGACGTATGACGAGGTGGACTTGTCGCTCCGTACGTTGTCGTTCCGCCCGGTGGCTGGCATCCGCAGCCTGCACTGGACATCAACACGTGCTGGTGCGTTGGTTCCTGTTCCTGTTCCTAGTGGTGGCGGTCAGGGGAATGTGTGCCGGATCGAAGGCGTTGGCCTTTGACTCGGCGCGCTGGTTCGCCGTCTCGGGGACCAGCCGGATCGGACAGTCTGGGTCCGCGTCAGTCACAGCGGATAGGTGCTGGCGATCACGCTGCCCGCCTTGTTCCGTGTTGTGGCGGAATTTGAGGATCTTCTGGCCTCGGCGCCGATCTGCCATGAAGGACTGCGGTTGGCCGTGACTGTATCGGTGCGATTTTTGGCAGCGGCGTGCCAATGAGCATGACAGTGGCCTGACTGATGGGGTGTGGGAATGCGTCGGGGCGGGCGTGGATGGATTGCCACGCAAGGCCCGAGGCGCACGGGACCGCTGGTTGGGGGGGCGATCAGGTTCGCACAGCGCGTGCGTCGCCGAAAGCAGGCACCGTTACAAACGGGCTTTCCAGTCGGCAGCCATGGTGCGTGCGCCGCGGATCAGGATCGACATGTCGATATCCACCGCTGTAAACAGGGTGCCCGCCGCAAACGCTTCATCGAGCAGGCCTTGGTCCAGAGACAGGATACCAGCCGGTTTACCCGAGGCGCGGATCCGTGCGATCGCGTCCAGAACGGCGGCCTTCACCGCTGGATGGCCCGGATTGCCGGGATAGCCCATCGAGGCCGCCAGATCGGCAGGTCCGATGAAGATGCCATCAACGCCATCGACGGCGGAAATTGCTTCGATCTGCGGCAGCGTGGCGGCAGTTTCGACCTGCACCAGAAGGCAGATTTCGTCACTGGCGCGGGCCGTGTAATCCTTGACCAGACCAAATCTGTTGGCGCGTGTCATGCCCGCGACACCACGGCACCCATGGGGAGGATATCGCACGGCGGCGACAGCGTGCGCTGCCTCGTCTGCGGTTTGAACATAGGGTATCAGCAAGGTCTGTGCCCCGGCATCCAGCAGACGTTTTATTTCGACCGCGTCGTTCCAGCCAGGCCGGACGATGGCGTGCGTCGGGTAGGCGGCAACGGCCTGCAGCATTGCCTGCACGGTAGGCAAGTCGGTGACGGTGTGCTCGGTGTCGATCAGCATCCAGTCGAAACCGCAGGTCGCCATTGCCTCGGCATGCGCCGGGCCTGGGATGGAACACCATATGCCGATTTGTGGCCGACCTTGGCGCAGGGCGGCCTTGAATGGGTTGCCGGGCATGTCCATGGCGGTGTCCTTTGGTGGCGGTCTGTATCTCAGTCTGCCGATTGCCCGCACAGGAGCAAGGGGGATCAGCCGACCAAGGGCAGGAAGGATCCGTTCAGTTTTTGAATGGTGGTGGACAAGGTCTGGGCGGCAGGCTGGATGGTGTGTCGGTTGGAATAGACCAGAAACCAGTTGCGCTCGATCGGCAGTTGTGGCGCCTGCAGGGTGACCAAAAGGCCAAGCCGTGTTTCGTCGGCCACGGTGTGCAGTGACAGGAACGCAATGCCCAAGCCCGCAATCACGGCCTGCTTGATTGTCTCATTTGACCCCATCTCGACCTGACGGAAGGGCACGCCGTCACCCAGACGATCCAGATAGCGGCTCATCAGGATGCGGGTGCCTGACCCCTGTTCGCGACAAATGAACGTTTCGTGTGCAAGATCTGCGGCGGAGAGTGCTTTGCGCCCTGCGAGTGGATGGTCCGGGGCGGCGACGATTCCGTGCGGATGTGGTCCGATCAGTTGTGCCGCAAGGTCGGGGTCACGGGGTGGGCGGCCCATGATGACCAGATCGAATCGCATGCGGTCCATCTCGCGGATGATTTCTTCGCGGTTTCCAACATGCAGCACGATGTCGATATCAGGATGCAGGGTCCGCAAAATCTTGACGAGTCGCGGGGCAAAATACTTGCCCGTCGAGACGACCGCCAGAACGACCCGTCCGGCGAAGCCCTTGCCGATGGCATCCACACGGGACAAGGCCTGCGTCAAAGTGGCGTCCATTTCCGCGCTTGCGTGCATAAGCATCTCACCGGCCGTGGTCAGCAGTGATCCTGCTCCATCGTTGTCACGATGCAGAAGCGGTGTGCCCACCTCAGCCTCTAACATTTTGATCTGATTGTGAATTGCTGGCGTAGTCAGTCCAAGTATGCGACCGGCACCGGTCAAGGACCCGGTTTGCGCCACAGCAACCAGAGCGCGCAGTTGACGAAGGGTGATGGCGGAATTTGAATGCATTCAACAATCTTGAATGACCCTGCAAGTTTTTTCAATTCGGATTAATGAATATACTCGCCATGGTGATGCCACAGCGACATGAGCCTTGGGAGGGGTAGCGTGGACCAGATACCAATTTTGCCTGATCGGCATGTTCCACCAGACCTTTTTTCGCTGATGCAAGAACTTGCCAATGCCGCCAAGGAATTGGCGCGGCGCATTGCACGCAACGGATTGGATGAGTCTCTGGGTGCGGCTGCGGGCATAAACAGCGATGGCGATGCGCAAAAGGCGCTGGATGTGATTGCAGATGATCTGTTCGTAACAGCCGCCCGTCGGGCGAAGATCGCACATTTTGCATCTGAAGAACAGGAAATGGCGATAACACTATTTGACGGCGGGGCCTATGCCTTGGCGATCGATCCTTTGGATGGGTCATCGAACATTGATACCAACGTTTCGGTCGGCACGATTTTTGCGATCTTCCCGGCAGCCGAGACGCCGGATGCAAGTTTTCTGCGCCCGGTTTCCGAGCAAGTGGGTGGTGGCTATTTCATCTATGGCCCGCAAACTGCCCTTGTCGTGACTTTTGGCCAGGGCGTGCAGCGCTACGTGCTCGACCCCGACGCCGGGCGTTTCGAGTTGGTCGAGGCGGACGTTCGCATCCCCGAAGACTCGACCGAATTTGCGGTGAACGCGTCGAACTACCGGCACTGGCCCAAGCCCATCCGCAATTATGTGGATGATTGCGTGGCAGGTTCGGAAGGGCCGCGAGGCAAGAATTTCAACATGCGCTGGATTGCCTCGCTGGTGGCTGAAACGCACCGGATCATGGCACGCGGCGGGATCTTTCTTTACCCGTCCGACAGTCGGAAGGGGTATGAAAACGGCCGCCTGAGGATGCTGTATGAATGCGGGCCGATCGCCATGCTGATCACTCAGGCGGGCGGCGGGGCAACCAATGGCACCGATGCAATTCTGGGGTCGAGCACCGAATCGCTGCATCAACGAACCCCCTTTATCTTTGGCAGCCGCGGCAAGGTGGCGCGGGTCACCGCCTATTACGATATGCCTGAAGACGAAACCAATGCGCTGTTCGGCAAGCGCGGCCTGTTCCGGAGCTGAATCCAATGAGCAAGAAATACCCCATTATCTCGGTTACCGGGTCTTCGGGAGCTGGCACCAGCACGGTGAAGCACACCTTCGACCAGATTTTCCGCCGGGAAGGCATCAAGGCGGTGTCAATCGAAGGCGACGCCTTCCACAAATACAACCGCGCCGACATGAAGGAAGAACTGACCAAGCGCTACGCAGACGGCGACGCCACGTTTTCGCATTTTTCCTATGAGGCGAACGAGCTGGAAGAACTGGAGCGCGTGTTCCGCGAATATGGCGAGACCGGCAAAGGTCGCACGCGGACCTATGTGCATGATGAAGGCGAAGCGGCCAAAACGGGTGTTGCGCCGGGCAATTTCACCGCATGGGCACCCTTTGAAGACGGGTCGGACCTGCTGTTTTACGAAGGCTTGCATGGCGCGGTGGTCAACGACAAGGTGAACCTTGCCAAATTGGCCGACCTCAAGGTGGGCGTGGTGCCGGTCATCAATCTTGAATGGATCCAGAAGATCCACCGCGATCGCGCGCACCGTGGCTATACCACCGAGGCAGTGACCGACGTGATCTTGCGTCGGATGCATGCCTACGTGCACTGCATTACGCCACAATTCACCGAAACCGACATCAACTTTCAGCGCGTGCCGGTGGTGGACACGTCGAACCCATTCATCGCCCGGTCCATCCCCACGCCAGATGAAAGCCTTGTGGTGATCCGGTTCAAAAATCCACGTGGCATCGATTTCCCCTATCTGACGTCAATGATGCACGACTCTTGGATGAGCCGGGCAAATTCCATCGTCATTCCGGGCAACAAGATGGATCTTGCGATGCAGTTGATCCTGACGCCGCTGATCGAGCGGTTTGTCCGTGACGCCAAGCGCGCCTGAAGGGAAACGTCATGACCACGCAAATACAGAAGGCCGATGAACGTGAGATGGCCAATGCCATCCGCGCGCTGGCAATGGATGCAGTGCAGAAAGCGAACTCGGGCCATCCGGGCATGCCGATGGGTATGGCCGATGTTGCAACGGTGCTGTTCAACAGGTTCATGTCTGTCGATCCCGCCCATGACCAATGGCCGAACCGTGATCGTTTCGTGCTGTCAGCGGGGCACGGATCTATGCTGATCTATGCCATCAATCATCTGCTGGGCTATGATGACATGGACATGGACCAGTTGCGCGGGTTCCGCCAATTGGGCAGCCGGACGGCAGGTCATCCGGAATATGGCCATGCCAAAGGGATCGAGGTCACGACCGGACC